>DXLV01000001.1:0-76389 GCA_019414545.1 Collinsella sp.
CGGTGAGGGTACGACCGGTGCGCTTGAGCACGGCCAGCAGCTGCAGAGCCGTCACCAGACCGTCACCGGTGGTGTTGTGCTCCAGGAAGATGATGTGGCCGGACTGCTCGCCGCCGATGACGGCGCCATCCGCGAGCATACGCTCCAGAACGTAGCGATCGCCCACGGCGGTCTGAACCATTTCGAAGCCCTGCTCCTTCATAGCGATGGAGAAGCCAAGGTTGCACATGACGGTCGAGACGATCTCGGAGTTGGCGAGCTTGCCGCGGGCGGCGAGGTCAGAACCGCAGATAGCCAGGATGTAGTCACCGTCGATCTCATTGCCCTCGCTGTCCACGAACAGCACGCGATCGGCGTCGCCGTCGTGGGCCAGGCCGATATCGGCATGGGTGCGCAGCACGAGCTCGCGCAGGGGCTCAAGGTGAGTGGAGCCGCACTCAACGTTAATGTCGGTGCCACAGTAATCGGTGTTGATGGCATGGACCGTGGCGCCCAGGCGCTGCAGCGCGGCAGGCGTAGTCTGGCAAGAAGCACCGTGACCGCAGTCGACGGCAACGACCAGACCATCGAGCCTCAGGCCATCAAGCGTATCGATGGCGTGGTCGACGTATGCCTTGCGAGCGTCCTTCATCTTGATGATGTGGCCCACGCCGGCACCGGTCGGCAGCGTGTCGGCAGCCATGGCTTCCTCGGACATGACCCAGGCGCTGATCTCCTCCTCGACCGCATCGGGAAGCTTCATACCCTTGCGGCTAAAGAATTTGATGCCGTTGAACTCCGGCGGATTATGCGAAGCAGAGATGACGATGCCGCCGTCGAGCTCGTTCTGGACGGTGAGCAGCGCCACGGCAGGCGTGGGGATGACGCCGCAGCAGTGCGGACGGCCGCCCTCGGCCATGATGCCGGCGGTCAGAGCGCTCTCGAGCATGGTGCCCGAAAGACGCGTGTCGCGGCCGACGCAGATATCCGGACCAAGGAACTTGGTCGCCGCGCGGCCCAGGCGAAACGCGAGGTCGCACGAGAGGTCGGCATTGGCGACGCCACGGACGCCGTCGGTACCGAAGATGTTCTGGGGCATAGGATCGCTCCTTCCCTAGCAGGCGATATGCAACCGCCTACCCTAGTCGAAAAAGAAAAGCGGGACCCGCCGAGGAATCGGCAGGCCCCGCTTGTACATTGTATCTCGTAAGGAGATAAAACCTTAGCGCTTGGAGAACTGGGGAGCGCGGCGGGCCTTCTTGAGGCCGTACTTCTTGCGCTCGACCACGCGAGCATCGCGCGTAAGGAAACCGGCCTTCTTGAGGCCAGCACGGTAGTCGCCAGCGTTCAGAAGAGCGCGGGCGATGCCCAGGCGCAGGGCGCCGGACTGACCGGAGATGCCGCCGCCATCGCACAGAGCGATAACGTCGAACTGACCGGCGGTGTCGGTCACCTTGAAGGGAGCAAGGGCGTTCTCAACGAGCTGATGACGGCCGAAATACTGCTCGGCGTCACGCTTGTTGATGGTCACCTTGCCGGTGCCGGGGACGAGACGGACGCGGGCGACGGCGTTCTTACGACGGCCGGTACCCTGGTAGACAACGGTGTTCTCAGCCATCTTTAAGCCTCCAGCTCAATCTTCGTGGGGTTCTGGGCAGCGTGCGGATGCTCGGCACCAGCGTAGACCTTAAGCTTGGTCATCTGGGCACGGCCGAGGGTGGTCTTGGGCAGCATACCGCGAACGGCGCGCTCGATGACCTTCTCCGGGTGCTTCTCCATAGCCTGGCGGAAGCTCTCAGCCTTGAGGCCGCCGTTGTAGCCGCTGTGGCGATAATAGGTCTTCGTGTCGGCCTTGTTACCGGTAAGCTGGACCTTATCGGCGTTGATGACGACAACGAAGTCGCCGCAGTCGCTGTTGGGCGTGAACTGGGGCTTGTTCTTACCGCGCAGAATCATTGCGATCTGGGTGGCAAGACGGCCCAGGACAGCACCATCGGCGTCGACGAGAACCCAGTTGCGCTGGACCTCGCCCTGCTTGGCGTAGTGAGTCGATTTCGAAATCACTTAGACTCCTCCATGTACAGTACGTGTTGTTACAGAGATTCACGGGGCTCTGCAAGTAACCCGTCCATATTACCCCGCTCGCCGTACGAGTCAACAGGTATTTTGGCTCCGACCAGAGTTTCTGCACATGTCATCCACGAGCCGTGACGTTGCAGCGCTAGCGCTCGACAAATGCCTCGATATCTCCCAGCAAGCGCTTTGCCTCCTGGCGGCCCTGGATATACAGGTCGAGAAGCTTGGCCGGATCATGCTCGACATGGCCGACCTCGACCGGCTTTTGCGGAGCGATGACCAGCGCGCGGCCCTCGCGCTCATACTTCCACAGGTGCATGCGCTGGAGGTCATAGCGGTCGTGGCGCGTCTCGATAGCCTCGAGCAGATAGGGGTAGTCGGCATAGCGCGCACGCGCCGCCGGCATAAACTCGTAGGGCTTTTTCTCGTACGAGCGGTCCTGCGTGACAATGACAACCGCGCGCTCGAAGCCGGCCTCCTCGAGCACATGCTCGATAGGAACCGAATCGGCCACGCCGCCGTCGACGTATTTGTGCCCGTCAATCTCGACCGGCGGCGTCACCAGCGGCAGCGAGGTCGAGGCGCGCACGGCGTCGAGATCGAGCACGGCGCTTTTGACCGGGAGGTACGTGGCGGTTCCAAAGAGCATGTCCGTCGCGACGGCGTACATCTCAATGGGGCTCGCGTCGAACGTCTCGTTATCAAAAGGATCCAGGCGGTCCTGGACGTCGTTGAAGATAAAGTCGTAGCCCACGATGGAACCCGTGGACGCAAACGACGCGGCGCCCATGTAGCGGCTGTCGTTGCAGAAGGTCAAATTGACTCGGTTGGTGCGGCCGATCTGGTGCGACTTGTAGTTGACGCCGTTGAGCGCACCGGCCGAGACGCCGTACACCGCCGGAATTTCGACACCGGCCTCCATGAGAACGTCGAGCACGCCGGCGGTAAACTGCCCACGAAAACTGCCACCCTCCAAGACGAGCGCGACCTTGCCGGCGTTCTTTGCCTTATCTTCTGCAGTCATATTGACCTCCTGCGATTGCGTTTTGGCCTTCTTCTACCCAGTTTTGGGATGGAGGGCGCGCAGGTTTTTCGAGGCGGCAGGTGAAGCGGAAAGCGCGTCCCAGTTTGAGGCGGGATTCCGGGATGCGCTTTCCGCTTGGACCGTCATTGGGAAAGCGCGACCCGTTCTGAGCGCGGATTCCAGGATGAACTATCCGCTTGAGGCGTCTTCCGGAAAATGAATCCCATTCCGAACGTCGATTCCGGGATGCAGTTTCCGCTTGAAACGTCATCCGGAAACCGCATCCCAGTCTGAGCCGGAATTCTGGGATGGATTTTCCGCCTGGGGCGACGTTGATGCGGGGCATGGCAGGCTGCAGTCCGATCGGCATCGCATCTGCATAGGGTTGAAGCTTTGCGCGGAGAATCCGCGTATTTGCTTCGCAAATACGCACCGGCTTCGGCCGCCTGCCGGCGTCCTCGCCCGCTCGCTACAAACGCTTCGCGTTTGCTTAACGCTCGCGCCCTGCATAGAGTTCGATTCTCCGCGGTATCTACAAGTAATAAAAAGGCAGGTAGAGACACTTCTCTACCTGCCTGTTACATATGGTGGAGGCGCGGAGAATCGAACTCCGGTCCACGAAAGCCCCCTGATTGGCATCTCCAAGCTCAGTCGCTGGTTTAGTCTCGGACGCTTTGCGCGCAGCGACACGCTCGCGGCGTCCTAACCGGTTCGGTCTTAGCCCGCGCCATACCGATTACGTGCGCAGGAGCATTCCCCTAAAATGACGTCGCGCCGGTGTCGGGGAAATCACCGGGTTGACGCGCCGCTATAAATTAAGCAGCGAGAGCCATAGGCTCAAAAGAAGAGTTGTTGTCAATTCAATTTGACGGTACCCCTGTTTAACGAGGCGAGGAGACCTCGGCTTGCTTCCTCTCTCAGAGCTATCGTGTCGAAACCAGTCGCCCCCGAATGTTGGGAAAGTCTGGATGGTATCGGGCCTGCAAACACCCGATAACCGTCGACTTTTCAAGGAACATACGGGGCGAGCCCCGCTTGTGGAGTGTTATCTTACCACGTTCTGAAAGCGGACAGCTGTTCTATGCACGAGCTGTGAAGACCCCAATGTGCGCCGCACTTCGCACTTTTGTTACCGATCGCGTCACGTATATTTTCGCCAAGCAAAATTGACCCGTCGAAAGGACCGTTATGGATACCAAGCAGCAACTCGTCAATGCCCTCGCAGGCCTGGGCTCAACCATTACCGAAGCTATGGATGTCATCGAAGGCTTTGTCCCCTGCGGACATCCCGCCCTCACGGTTTCGAACGCCCTTGTTGCGCTGGACGCTGACGATGATGCAGCTCTCGCCCAGCAGCTTGAGACCGTCGAAGGCTTTATCGACCACGTGAGCGAGAACCGCGGCGTGACCGCCTACCACGGCATCGAGGTCGAGCTCGCGGGTCCCAAAGCCGATCTGCTCGCAGCAATCCGCGAGGTAGGCGCCCTTATGCAGACCGCAGGCGTCAAGAACACCCAGGTCAACGAGTGGGTCTACCGCAGCCTGGCAGCACTCGACAGCTCCGACGAAAAGGCAGCCGAGCAGCTCGCAGAAAGTCCCGCCATTAAGGCCGAGCTTTTGTAAATAGCAGACGCGGGTCCCTTGGCGCATCGTCGTCCAAGAGGCCCGCAAACAGTTCGCGTCAACCGATAGCCGCGCCGCCGCGTTCGGCCAAAGCAAGAATCGGCATCATTTGACGAGGTGTTTTTGCTGCAAGATCGGCATGTTCTAGCAGCTTGCGATCGTTAGTTACCAAGTAATCGACCTGCGCGCGCTTGCACGCGGCGAGCACCAAGTTGTCTTCGTAATCGCGATGGAGCGCTAAGTATTTGTCGGCCAGCCAAAGGTCCGACGCATCTGCACCCACGGCCGTGGCGTTTTCGGTCATGTTCCGAACAAACGCCAGCGCCGCATCGCCAATCGCGCGGGCAGAAGCCTCGCCGAGCGCTCCCCCGCTGGCAAGAACGCTACGCTTCAGTTCGTGCTGGACAACGTACAGCACGTCCTTGGCGATATGCACCGGAAAGAACAACGTTGCGCCCGATTCCGTCGCCCGCCCAATAAACGCACGCGCGGCATGCGACTCGGCATGGTCGACGCAAAACGAATCAACCCATACGTTGGCGTCCACCATTATTTTAAGGGGAGCCCCGCTCACAGGATCATCCCCTTTTGGCGATAGCGCTCGTCCATGGCTTCGGAATAGATTGCGTCCCAACCGCGATCGTCGGATACGGGCGACGCAGCGATGCCCAAATCTGCATAAAGCCGGTCTGCCGCCGCCCACGACGCGGCGAACGGCGTATCGGGCGCGACGGTCTGCTGCCGGTCGTCGACGGCCGCAAGCACTTCCTCGCACTGCCCGCCACCCTGCGCGACCTTGGCCACCACCTTTTTGATGAGCTCGGGCAGTGACCTGCCCGAAAGCCGCAGCGCCTCCTCGGCACGGTTCTTGACCTGGCGATCTACGCGAACGTTCACCTGCGCCATCCCGCTAACAGCACCCACGTCGATCCCGCTCCCTTCAATTGCTAACTATGCTAGCAACACTATATAAAGAAGCTAGCATATGGTCAAATGCAAAAGGCCTGCGCCCAGACGACATCGATGCCGTCTGGGCGCAGGCCAGATAACGTGGACGAACACGTCTGCTAACGCAGGTAAGCCTTCGCGTTGCCCAGGCTGTAGGCAATCGTCGAGCCGTTGTGCAGCAGCGACGATGCCTGCGGGGTAATCGCGCCGGTAATGCCCAGTGCCAAGAGCGCCGAGTTGGTGAGCATCACCTTAAAATAGGAGCTCGTCAGACGATCAATGAGGCCCTGGCTCATGCGGCGCAGGCGCACGATTGCGGCCAGATCTGTATCGGTCAGGATGATATCGGCGACCTCCTTGGCGATGTCGCTTCCACCGCCCATGGCCAGACCCACATCGGCCAGGCCCAGCGCCGGTGAGTCGTTGACGCCGTCGCCCACCATGGCAACGTGGCGCCCCTGGCTCTTGATGCGCTCCACATAGGCGTACTTGTCCTCGGGCAGCAGTTCGGCCTTAAACTCGTCGACACCCGCCTCGCGCGCAATGCGCTCGGCCGTGCGCTCCGAATCGCCCGTGAGCATAACGACATGCTTGACGCCCAGCGCATGTAGGTCGGCGATGGCCTCACGGACCCCGGGCTTGAGCGGATCCTCGATGCCGAGCACGCCGACGACCTTGCCGTCGACCGCCAGATACAGCGGCGACAGGCCCTGCATCTGGGACTCGATTTGCTCCTTAATGTCGGACTCGAGCTGCGCACCCTCGTCCTCAAATACAAAGTGCGCGGAACCGATGATGGCGCGACGCCCTTCAATGGACGAAGCGATGCCGTGCGCCACGATGTACTCGACGGCGGCATGGCGCTCGCGGTGCTCGAGCCCGCGCTCGCGGGCGGCGTTGACCACGGCACGCGCCACCGGATGCGGGAAATACTCCTCCAAGCAAGCAGAAAGGCGCAGGACCTCGTCCTCGCTCCAGCCATCGGTGGTGAGCACGCAGGCAAGACGCGGCTGCGCCTCGGTAAGCGTGCCGGTCTTGTCAAACACAATGGTGTCGGCCTTGGCAAACGACTCAAAGTACTTCGCGCCCTTGACCATGACGCCCATCTTGGCAGCATCGCTCATAGCGGTCATGACGGCAACGGAACCCGTGAGCTTGAGTGCGCACGAGTAGTCGACCATCAGTGCCGCGGAGGTCTTGATGAGACTGCGCGTGGTGAGCGCAACCAGGCCCGCGAGCAGGAAGTTCCACGGGACGATCTTGTTGGCAAGGTCCTCCATATGCGACTGGCCCTCGGACTTGAGCGAGTCGGCCGTCTGCACGAGCGAGACAATTGAGCGCAGTTTGGTTTGCGCCGTATTGGCGCGCACACGCACCAAGATGCTGCCGTCCTCCACGACGGTGCCGGCGAACACGTCGTCGCCCACGCTGCGCTCGACGGCAAGCGGCTCGCCGGTCAGGGTCGCCTGGTTGACCATGGCGCTCCCCTGCTCGACAACACCGTCGATGCAAATGGACATGCCGGTGCGCACGGCGACCAGATCGCCGGGCTCAAGCTCGGTGGCGGCAACGCTTACCTCGGTGTCGCCGACGACCTTTTGCGCCTTGTCGGGCACATCGAGCAGCGAGTTGATGAGCTCGTTTTCGCTCATGGCGCGGGTGTAGTCCTCGAGCAGCTCGCCCACGTTGAGCAGGAACATCGTCTGGCCCGCGGTGTCGACATCACGCTTGACGAACGAAATGCCGATGGCCGAAGCGTCGAGCACGGGAACGGTCAGGCGCGGCTGCGCGAGCTCATGAAGGGCAGCGCGCAAAAATGCCATGTAACCGGCCACGACAAACACCGCACGCAGAGGCGTCGGCAAGAACCAGCGACGTGCGTAATGGGCACCGATAAGTGTGGCAAGATCCATGACGAGCTTGTGCTTGCGTGGCTCAAGCTGCATCACGTAGCCTGTCTTTGCGTCGGCAATGGCCTGAGCGTCGAGCGCACCGACGGCGGCCAGCACGGCATCGCGGCGCGACTCGTCGTATTCGAGTGCCATCTGGCCGATGCGGCCGTAGACGCGCACCTTGTGCACGCCGTCGATGTCGCCGCCAAGCTTAAGAAGTGCATCGAGATCGCTCTCTGGCACAGGACCCGCCAATTGAAGACGGGTCCTGCCGGGGATCTCGCTAATAATCGAGAATCTCATAGTTTGTGCCTGGGAGCGTTACTCGGCTGCCTCGTCAGCAGCGGCCTCGCTCTGGGTGATGTAAGCAGCCTCGGCAACCATGTCGTCGACATTAGCCTTGGCCTGCTCGACCATGTCCTGGTAGCCGTTCTTGATGCGCATGCCGCACGCGATACCCTGCACGCAGGCATTCTTGACCGGAGCGCTGGTAAGCAGCTTGATGCCGGCCGTGCCAAGCAGAAAACCGCCACCGACAAGCAGGGTATTGAACGTCGACTTCTTCATGTTGCTTCTCCCTTTTGCCGCATTGGACGCGGCATGGTACTTCAGCACCCGAGTAAACAAGTTTGCTCGAGCACGCTTTTGAAATATCTCAATTTTATCTAACTATCTAGGTCAGCCATGGCTAACCTTTTGAAAATTAACGATGCGGAGTAACCGATTGTCAATGTGAGAAAGGGACTGTCCCTTTGCCCCTTCTTACAACTGCCAGGTAGCTGCTTCCTTTTGCAGCGCCACCATGCGGGCGAATTCTCCACCTGCCGCCTTGAGCTGCGCCGGAGTGCCCTGCTCGGCAACCACACCATCCTTGAGTACAACGATTTTGTCGGCATTTTCCACCGTACGCATACGGTGGGCAATAACGATAACCGTCTTACCTGCAAGCAGACGGGAGAGCGCCTGCTGAACCACGGTCTCGTTCTCCACATCCAAGCTCGCCGTCGCCTCGTCCAACAGCACGATAGGCGCGTCTTTGAGCAGCGCACGGGCGATAGAGATGCGCTGGCGCTCACCGCCGGACAGCTTGGAGCCGTTCTCGCCGATCATGGTGTCATAGCCCTGCGGCATGCGGCTTACAAACTCGTCGCAGTTGGCGGCACGCGCGGCGGCAAGCACTTCCTCATCGGTGGCATCGCGACGGCCAAGGCGGATGTTTCCCATCACCGTGTCGTCAAAGAGCAGCACGTCTTGAAACACAATGGCATAGTCGCGCAGCAGCACCTCGGGGTCCACGCTCGCAACATCCACACCGCCCACGGTAACCGTGCCTTCGGTGGCGTCCCAAAAGCGCGCGGCCAGGCGGCTCACCGTGGACTTACCGGAGCCCGAAGGACCGACCAGTGCCGTGACCTCGCCTTCCTTGGCGGTAAAGCTCACATCGGTAAGAACTTTCTCGCCGGCGCGGCCGTCCTCGCCCGCACCATAGCCAAATGCCACGTGATCGAACACCACATCGTGGCCCACGGGCTCAAATTTCTCGCTGCCCCGCGCCACAGGCTCTTCCATGATGGAACGCATGCGCTTGGCCGACGACTCGGCGGCAAACAGCTCGGACATCAGCATCAGTGCCTGATCGAAGGGCGCATAGATGCGGCTCACCATAAGCAGGAAGGCAAACATCACCAAAAAGTCGACCTGGCCGGAGGCGACCATCGCAGCGCCCGTGACCAACGTGGTGGCAATCCCCAGGCGCAGGATGGCAAAGGCGGAGTTGACCAAAAGCCCATTGGCGAGCTCGCCTTTGGTGGTCTCGCGCTCCTCGGCATCGATCACGGCGTTGAGCCCCTCAAGATAATGAGCCTCCTGGTTGGTGGCGCGGATCTCGCGCACGCAGTCGAGCGTCTCCTGGATCGCCTCGGTAACCTTGACCTTCTCGGCACGCACATGGTCGAACACCGGGGTCATGGGGCCGCGTGTCAGATACAGCACGGCAAAGGCCACGGGCACGCTCCAAAACGCCGCGATCGCCAGCTGCCAGCAAAAGAACAGCGACGCCACGAACACAATGGCGCTTGCGATGATGGCACCCCAAAGCTCTCCCAGCACGTGGCTGTAGGCGTGCTCCATGGCCTGGACGTCGCCCATAATGGTCTCGGTTAAATCGGCCAGATCACGACGGCCAAAAAACGACAGCGGCAGCTTGCGCAAGCGCTCGGCGATCTCCATACGCTGCTTGCCGCACTCCTCGTAAAAGATGCAGTAGGTGTAGTAATACTGCTGCCAGTTAGAGGCAAAGAGCAACACGAAAAAGACCAGGAGGCCGCCCACAATCGGCAGGGCATCCGGCAGGTCGGCACCGGTGGCGAGATGTTCGACAAAACCGGCCATGACCAGGAACAATAAGCCCATGCCGGCCATGGTAATGAGATTGGTAAGCGCGGTCCAGAAAATGCCGCGTTTTACGCCGGCGACGCCTTTATCGGATAGGAAATACTTCTTTTGGAATGAGGCGAACATTTAGGCCTCGCCTCCCTTCGTGACGGCGGCATCCGCGGTCGCTGCAGTGATTTTCCAGCTCGCGGCCTGTTCGTATTCGGCCCACATCTTGGCGTACAGGCCGTTTTGGGACAGCAGCTCGGCATGGGTGCCAGTCTCCTGCACGCTACCTTGGTTGAGCACCACGATCTTGTCGGCCCCCACTACAGTCGAGAGTCGGTGCGCAATCATAATGACCGTGCGACCCGCCGCCAGCTTGCTAAAGGCGCGCTGGATGAGCGCCTCGTTCTCGGGATCGGCAAACGCCGTGGCCTCATCGAGCACCACGATAGGTGCGTCTTTAAGGATCGCGCGGGCGAGTGCCACGCGCTGCACCTCGCCGCCCGAAAGATACGCCCCGCCGGCACCGAGCATGGTATTGATGCCCTGTGGGAGCTTGGCCACAATGTCGTCGCACTGAGCTGCGGAGAGGGCCGCACGCACTTCGTCGTCAGTGGCCGTGGGCTTGGAGGCACGCACGTTATCGGCAAGTGTTTGCCGGAACAGCTGGTTGGTCTGGAACACAAAGGCGACCTGGTCCATAAGCTCGTGGGGATCCATGTCGCGAACGTCTACGCCGCCTACGAGCACGCGACCCGCGGAAACATCCCAAAAACGCGGGATCAGGCTGGCGCAGGTTGACTTACCGCCGCCCGAGGGGCCCACCAACGCGAGGGTGCTGCCTGCGGAAACGCTAAAGCTCACATGGTTGACGGCAGGTGCCTCGGCACCCTCGTAGGTAAAGCTCACGTCCTCAAAGCGCACATCGCTGCCAGCGGGGTGCTTGGGTTGAGCGGGCACGGAGAGCTGCTTGGAATCCATAACGCTTCGGATGCGAGCCAGCGAATCGGCACTCATCTGAGACGCCTCGCCCACAAACATAAGCTTGGTCATGGCCGTCGGCACCACGGCCGAAAAGATCGCGTAAAACGTAAAATTGACCATAAAGTGCGCGAAGTCCGTCTCGCCCGGCGCCAACAGCAGCGCCACAGGCAAAAGAAATGCCACAAGGCCGTTGAGCGCGGTAAGGTTGAGCACCTGCGGGCCTCGGCAGAACGTGCCCGCATAGCTTTGCGCCATGTCGGCGTATTCGGCGATCGCATCGTGAAACGCCTTAAAGGAGTAGACCGTCTGCTGGAACACCTTGACCACGGGGATGCCGCGCACGTATTCGGTGCCGGTCTTGTTCATCTTGACCAGCGCGCCCATGTAGGCCTTCATAAACTCGGCGCCCTTGCCGCTCATCATGGTGGCCATGGCACAAAACGAAACGGCGACCGAGATTAAGCATGCCGCGCCCAAACGCCAATCGAGGGCGAAAAGCAGCACGAGCAGGCCCACGACCATGGCGGTGGCGCCGGCGATATCGGGCAGCATGTGCGCGAGCAGTGTCTCGGTTGAGGCGGCGCAGCCGTCTACGATACGGCGCAGCTCACCGGTGGCGTGCGTGTCAAAGTAGCCGAGCGGCAGCTTAAGCAGATGCTCGCTCGTAGCCTTGCGGATATTGGACGCGCAGCGAAACGCGGACAGGTGTGTGCACATGAGCCCCACGAAATAAATCACGATGCTCACCAGGGCAAAACCGACGGCCCACCAACCATACATCGCGATATCGCAGGCTTCGCTCCAGTTAGGTGCCACGGCGATCAGATCGCGCGCGACAAGCCAAATGCACACGTACGGGCCAAAGCTCAGCAGCTGCGAGAGCGCCGAGAGGGCCATGCCCAAATATGTTAGGAATTTACGGTCGCCGGCATATGCAAGCAGCTCGCCGATACCGCCGCCTTCCTTTTTTGATCCCTTTGCCATGAGATTCCTTTCTAACGGCTTGAAAGTTAACCGTAATGAACTTATCATTGATGTGTTAGCCATGGCTCACAATCGAGCCAGGCGTGGACGTTTCTGCAAAGGAAAGGGACGCTTTTGCAAATACGGCGGGCAGCGACCGACATAACCGAGCTCTACGCACCGCAGTTTGAGCAGTTTGGCCTGGAGCTTACCGGCAGGGGCGCCGTCTTTACCGGCGAGGTGGCAAACGATCGGGCGCACGGGCGCGCATGGATCATGCCTCTCTCCCCCGCCTGCATCGTTATGGAGCATTTCATTACCCCGATGCACGATATGTACCTGGCCGAATACACACCCGAACCGTACGCCTGCGTGAGCGAGGTCAGCGCGCCCACACTTATATGCATGCCCGAGGCTGGCATAACGCCTGCGAACCTTAAACCCTTGCATGGACCGTGGCCGAACAGCGCGGTGTGCAGCTTTATCCAAGATAGCTGCGGCGAGGAACTAAGTCCGCTGTTTGCAGGGCAGCTTTATCACTCGCGCTCGGTGCTCTTTTTGCCCGGGTATTTTGACGAGCTGGAGCATCGGTATCCCACTGAGTTCGTGGGAGTCTTTGAAGCGTTTGCCGAGTCGTGGCACGAGGAGGCGACGTCTGCCATCTGCCACACGCTGCGCCGGATTAACGAGGACCGCGCCCGCACCGTAGGCGGACACGTCTATATGCAAGGCATCGTGGAGACCATGGTCGCGGAGCTCGCCTGTTCGCGCGCGGCCCACAAGCAGGCGCGGCAGGCGGCAGACACACGTGTCAGCATAACCATTGCCGAAGAAGCAACGGCAATGATTGAGCGCACGCTCGACAAAGGCAGACGCGTGGGTATCAACGAGGTGGCCGAGAGGCTCTACACAAGCCGCTCCAAACTATGCGCCACCTTTAAGGCCCAAACTGGCGAGTCCCTGGGCGCCTACATTCGCAGACGCCGTATGGAGCGAGCACAGGACCTTTTGGCCGATAGCGCGCTCACGATAGCGCAGGTGGCAGAGCGTCTAGGCTACCCTCAGCAGGCCGCCTTCGCCCAAGCCTTCAAGCAACACACCGGCACCACCCCCACCGCTTGGCGCTCCCAGCATCAATAAAGAGGCGACAAAGGGACGGCCCATAAGTCCCACAAGCAGGGAAGACCATTTGCAATGTGACAAAGGGACTGCCCCTTTGTCACCCGCACAAAAATGGGCGCGCCAACGGCGCGCCCATTCACTCTATTCCATTCAGCCCCACCTGACCCGAACGGCCGAGTCGTCTGGCCGGGGAAGCCCCGAGTCGCCGGGGTGTTTGCTCCAAATGAGTTCCGCATGCAAAGAAGGCCACTAAATGTGGCCTTCGTCTTGCATAGGACTGTTTGAAATTTGGAGGAAACACCCCGGCGACTCGGGGCTTCCACGGCCTCGCAGCTACGAGAGCGACGTTCTCAGCAACTCGTTGAAGAGCTTCGGGTTGCCCTTGCCGCGGCTCGCCTTCATGCACTGACCCACCAAAAAGCCGATGACCTTCTGGTTGCCGTCACGATACTGCTGCGCCTGATCGGCACAGTTTGCCAGCACCTCGTCCACGATCGGCTGCAGCGCGCCGGCATCGCTCACCTGACGCATACCGCGCTCGTCGACGATCTTGTTGGGGTCGTCACCGGTCTGGGCCATGGCCTCAAAGACCTCGTGCGCCTGGTTGGAGCTGATGGCATCGGTCGCCAGCAGCTTGGCAAGGGCTGCCACCTGAGCCGGCGCGATGCCGGACTCGGCCAGCGACACCCCCGCGCCCTTAAGGTAGGCGATCATCTCGTTCACCAGCAGGTTTGCGACCGTCTGAGCCTCCTTGCCAGCCATTCCGGCAGCGGCGGCCTCAAAGAACTCGGCAAACTCGGGGTCGCCGGCGATCTGCTCGGCGTCGGCCGTCTTAATGCCAAAGTCGGCCTCAAAACGGGCGCGCTTAGCATCGGGCAGCTCGGGAATCTCGCCACGGCAGCGGTCGATGAACTCGTCGTCCAGATCGAACGGCGCCAGATCGGGGTCGGGGAACAGACGATAGTCGTCGGCCGTCTCCTTGACGCGCATAACCACGGTGCGCTTACGGCTGGGCTCCCAGTGGCGGGTCTCCTGATAGATGATGCCGCCCTCCTCGAGCACCTCGGCCTGACGGCAGATCTCGTAGGCAAGGCCGTCATGCAGGCTCTTAAACGAGTTGAGGTTCTTGAGCTCGGTCTTAGTGCCCAGCTTGGTCTCGCCGCGGCGGCGCAGCGACACGTTGCCGTCGCAGCGCATAGAACCCTTCTCCATGGAGCAGTCCGAAATGCCCAGCGTCACAAAAATGCGACGGAGCTTCTCCATAAACAGGCGGGCCTCCTCGGGCGTGCGCAGATCGGGCTCGGTGACGAGCTCAATCAAAGGCGTGCCGCAGCGGTTGTAGTCGACGAGCGACTCGGCAGCGGCGGTAATGCGGCCCTCGGCACCGCCCACGTGGACCATCTTGGCGGCGTCCTCCTCCATGTGGATGCGCAGGATGCGAATGGGCACCGTGTAAGAACCGTCCTCGCGGCGCTCGGGCATCTGCAGGTTGGACGCATCATAGCTGGCCAGATGACCGGAGCGCTGATTGCCCTCGCGCATGGTCGACGTCATGGACGTGGACAGGCCCTCGGCGTTGGCCGAGGCGCTCGCCAGGCTCTGGGCCTCGGCCTCGCCAAACGCGCAGTCGGGGCGCTCGGCGGCACCGCGACCGGTCACGTCCAGGTCCAGGTGACCGTACATGGCAAAAGCGACCGGACCCTGCGTAGTCTGGAAGTTCTTGGCCATATCGGGATAGAAGTAGTGCTTGCGGTAGAACATCGAGTGGCGCTGAATCTCGCAGTTGGTGGCGAGGCCGGCCTTGACGATGCTCTCGATGGCGCGCTTATTGGGCACCGGCAGGGCGCCGGGCAGGCCCAGGCACACCGGGCACACGTTGGCGTTGGGCTCGTCATCGTGGCTAAGCTTGCAGTTGCAGAACATCTTGGTATCGAGTGCGGTGAGCTCGGTATGGATCTCCAGGCCGATCACGGCCTCCCAATCCTGCAGGACCTCGGAAAGCTCCTTCATTACAGCTCGCCCCCCTTCCCGGCAAAATCGGGCGCGACGGAAAGTGCGGGCGCACCCGTGGCGGCATCGGCAAAGCCGCGCTCCAGGGCGCGGGCAAACGTGAGCAGCTGACGGTCCTTAAAGGCAGGCCCCACCAGCTGGGCAGAAACGGGCAGCTTGGTGTCCTCGCCCAGGCCCAGCGGCACCGAGATACCACCGTTGCCGCAGATGTTGAGCGAGATGGTGTACAGATCGGAGAGGTACATCTGCGTGGGGTCACTGATCTCGCCAAACTTAAAGGCCGTGCGTGGCGAGGCGGGCATGAGGATGATGTCCACCTTGGCATACGCGGCGTCGTAGTCCTGCGTGATGAGCGTGCGGGCCTTTTGCGCTGCGTAGTAGTACTTGTCGTACACGCCCGAGCTCAGCAGGTAGGCGCCGAGCATCTGACGGCGCTTGGCCTCGGCGCCAAAGCCGTGGGCGCGCGAAAGCGAGCTCTGGTCGGACAGGTTGGCGCAGCCCTCCTCCTGGTAGCCATAGCGAATACCGTCGAAGCGGGCCAGGTTGGAGAACGCCTCGGCCGGGCCGATGACATAGTAGGCGGCGATGGCGGCGTCCAGGTGCGGCAGGTCAACCTCGACCAGCTCGGCGCCCTGGTTCTGCAGCTCCTGGGCGGCGCGCTGAACAGCGGCCTTGACCTCGGGCGTCAGACCCTCGGCCTCCATAAACGCGGGGATGATGCCCACGCGCTTGCCCTCGATGCTGTCGTTAAGATGCTCGGTAAAGTCGACGGCGCAATCCTGGCTGGTGCAGTCATACGGATCGTGACCCGCGCCGGTAAGCGCGTTCATGGCCAGCGCGACATCCTCGACCGTGCGACCGAAGGGACCCACCTGGTCGAGCGACGAGCCAAAGGCAACCACGCCGTAACGGCTCACGGCGCCGTACGTGGGCTTAAAGCCCACCACGCCGCACAGCGACGCCGGCTGACGAATGGAGCCGCCGGTATCCGAGCCCAGCGAGAGCGCGACCTCGCCCGCGGCGACGGCGGCAGCAGAGCCGCCCGAGGAGCCGCCGGGCACGCGCTCGGTATCCCAGGGGTTGTTGGTGCGGTGGAACGCCGAGCTCTCGGTGGAGCTGCCAAAGGCAAACTCGTCCATGTTGGCCTTGCCCATGGGCAGGCAGCCGGCATCGAGCATGCGCTGGACGCAGGTGGCGGTGTAGACGCTCTGGTAGTCCCCGAGCATGTGGGAAGCGCAGGTGGTGCGCGTGCCCACAAGGTTCATGTTGTCCTTAATGGCCAGCGGCACGCCCGCAAGCGGGGGCAGCGGCTTGCCGGCGGCACGGTCGGCATCCACGCGCGCAGCGGCCTCGAGCGCAAGCTCGGGCGCCACCTGCAGGAATGCCTGGACCCCGCCCTCGCGCGCCTCGATGGCGGCAAGGGAGGCCTGGGCCACCTCGGTAGCGGTAAAGTCGCCGGCGGCAACGCCCGCGGCGATCTGGGCGGCGGTAAGGGAATCGAAGCTCTGCGCCATTACTCGCTCTCCCCCTCTCCCAAAATGGACGGCACGCGGAAGTAGCGGTCGCGCGCGCTGCCGGCGTTTTCGAGCGCGACGTCGAGCGGCAGATCGCGCTCGGGCTCGCGCAGGTCGTCGCCCATCACGTTGGACAGGCTTCCGATGGGATGGAACGTGGGCTCCACGTCGGGCAAGTCATATTGCAAGACGGGCTCGAGCATCTGGACGGCGTCGTTCATGTAGGACGTCATCTGGGTGAGCTCGTCATCGGTCAGTGCGATCTTTGCGTACTCGGCGATGCCGCGCACGTCTTTCTCGCTGAGTGCCATAGGCGCTCCCTTCCGCATAACAGATAAACCGCTCTAGTATACAAGGCAACGCCGCTTGGAGCAGGTGCTTTACCCAAATGCAGCGAAAACGTAACGAGGGCGGAGGTTGACAGGCGGCGGGCCGGGGGTTCTGCAGCGAAACCGCACCGTCCGTAGCGAAAACCGTCTCGCCCATAACGAAAAGCATCACAACATTCGACGTTTTTCGCCAAAATCGCGATTTTCATCGAATGTTGTGATGGTTTGGAAGTCCCGACCACCACAAAGGTGCCTGTCCCCTTTGTGGTGGTTCTGGAGAATGTCTTATGCCGAGGCCTTGACCTTGCGGCGCTTGCGGACCGCGTGGATCACGATGTCCAGCAGCAACAGTACAATGGCTACGACCACAATGAGCACGGCAAACTCGCGCTTGCCCCAGTGGCGGCCGGCCAGCGACTTTTGCTTGTCGACGTCCTTCTTGTTGTACTTGGTGCGCACGCAATGCACCAGCAGACGATGGTCGTTCACGCCGTAGGGCGTGCAGGTGACGAGCGTCACCTTGTCGGCGCCGGGCTCGATGGTCAGCGACTCCATCTCCTCGGGCAGCACCACCTCGGAGTCCACCATCTTGTAGGCGAGCGTCTTGTTCATGGTGTGCAGCAGCACCAGGTCGCCGGGCTCCAGCGAGTGGATGTCGTCGAACATGCTCAGGTTGCGCATGCCCGAGTGCGCGGTGAGCACGCAATGCGTCGAGGTGCCGCCCACCGGCAGGCTCGTGCCCTCCAGGTGGCCGACGCCCGCCATGAGGACTTCTTCGCTCGTGCCGTGGTAGATGGGCATGCTCACGTCGATGGAGGGGATCTCGACCCAGCTCATCATGGGGTCGCGGTCAAAGATGAGCTGCTGAGCGTAGGGCTCGATCTGGTCGGCGGGGAGCTCGGTGGCCTCGCCCGCCAGCTGCTCGTTATAGGAGCGCGCCTGCAGCAAGATGCGCTCGCGCTCCTCGGCAGACAGCGCGTCCACGGTGCTGGACACGGTGCTGATCTGGTTGAACACGCCCGAGGCTTCGAGCCGGTCCAAGATCCACGGCCAGGTCATAAGGCCCACGCCAATAAGGATGATGACGATGGTGATGAGGCGGTCGGCCCAGCGCGGCAGTCGCTTGCGGCGGCGCTTGGGCTTTGGTTGAGGTTTGGGCTGAGGGCTTGAGCCGCCGTTGTCCGCGGTGTTAGTGCTCTTCATATGTTTGGCGCCCTGCACCATCGCCGGTCACTCCTCTCAACTCAAGTTGTCTAAACAAATAATAGCCGATTAGCGAGCTCATGCGCCGGACAACGCAGCTAGGACCGAAACACCGCCTACGGCCCGAATTCTTGGAGACCTTCTACAGCGCTTCTTGCCATGGATATTCCTTTCCAAACATGCGATCGACTTCGAGCTGAATTCGCTCATCGTCGATTGCCGCCAAAGATAGCGCTAGCGAAATGTCGTCGACACGGGAGGAGTCGGCAAACACGGGCGCATAGCGCCACACTTGGATCATCGCCGCTTCGTTATCCGGCAACTCCCCGTCTGCGACTTCGAGGTCGCTCAGTTGACGCCATGCACTTCTTAAGACGGCCTTTTGTTCCATGCCCGGCGCAGCGAGCATCGAACGCGCAGCGAGCGCCGTCTCCCCGGCGTCAACAAGATACTCGATCTGCGGCGTCTTCCTTGCAAAAAAGACCTTCGAGACAGGCGAGGAGAGCTCTGCCATGTGCTCGCTAAGCAGAAGATCAACGGCAACAGGGAACACGACGACACGTCGCTCGCAACGCTCGCGCCTCGCGAGCCCCCTGTCAACAAGCTCGGTTATGGCCTCACTCGCGCGGCTTGCCGAGATCCCAAGCGCACGACAAAGGTCATGGGGGCGATATGGCTCCTGGGCTGCTCCCCAGATTGCGGCAGCCTGTGCGTTGGGTGACATCTTGGTCGCGTGATTGCGAAACCGGGCACCGCCCCTCTCCGTGCAGGCCGTGCCCATAAATGGAAGAAAAGCCTGTCTGCCGGGGCAAACAAACGGAATCCCTTGTGCGACCAATGCTTTGCGCTGACGTGCATCGGCATCAGGAAACGAAACGACAACAGGAGTCTCCACGCGCAAGGCTAGCTGACTATAGACTCTCTTAGCCTCGGGAAGCCCGACGTCAGAGGGCAAACTTGCAAGCAAAAACGAAAAACCGTTTGCGTCAACAGCGCGGACCTCAATCGCCCGCAGATGCAGCGGCAAGCGTGCGGATCCAGGCCAAGTTTTGGCCTTGGCGGAGAGGCCTAGTGCTTCTTGTAAGTAGATTAGCGCTTCGTTCATTTCCATCGTTTTCGTTCGATTTCAGTTTGTATTGGAATTATACATAATTTTCGGAATTAACGAGATTCCGTTCGTGCCTAAGCCCATATTTGCGTTTTCAAAATATCCCGAATCGGCTGGGCGATTCGGGATACAATGTCAATAGAAAACGACGCACCCCGCGTAAGTGTACGAGAGCGCGGGCGGCCTAGTTTTCAGTTTTTGTTAAATGCCCGGGATCCGACCCCCGGGCATTCTTATTTGCGCTTTCGGCGCAAATGCCGTCCACCGTCCGCACCGCGCGTGCGCCTACGGACCTTAAACCGAACCTCATACGAGTCAAGAAACGCGATGACGAACGAGCCCACCGCCGCGAGGGCGGCGAGCGCGTTAAGGAATTTCAGCATATGGTGACCTCCGATCGAGTCGTCGGCCGCCCGCGCACGGGATGCGTCGCAAGGATATTTTACTGCGAGTGTATGCACCCACGCCTGGTAAACGCGATTTTGACAAACATTTGTTCGATAGTTACAAACACGGTTCCTCATCCAGCGGAGCCTGGCCGCATTGTCCGCGTTTGCCCGACGTGTTTGCGTTTTCAAAATGTCCCGGATCGGCGGGGCGATTCGGGATACAATGTCAATAGGAAACGACGCATCCCGCGTAAGTACTTAGGAGCGCGGGCGACCAGTTTCCGACGTTGTTAAATGCCCGGGCTCCGAACCCCGGGCATTCTTATTTGCGCTTGTTGCAGCGCAAATGCCTTCTACCGTCCACACCGCGCGTGCGCCTACGGACCTTAAACCGAACCTCATACGAGTCAAGAAACGCGATGACGAACGAGTCTGCATCGGACGATGGAGGCTGGCTGCGTTGTCCCAAAAAGAACGGGGCAGACTCCAGCGCGGAGTCTGCCCCGAAAAGAGAATGGCAAAGCAAGAACGTCGATGGACGAGAAAAGTGTCCGCAAGTCTCATGGCCATCACATCCCACCTGCCAAAGGGATGGGTGAGTGAGCGTTACTCCTGCTCGGACTCCTCAGCCTGCTTACGGCTGCGGATGAGGTGCGCCACGCCGATGCACAGCACCGCGCCACCAGCGATCCAAGTGAAGGTCACGCCGTTGAGGCCGGTGAGGGGAAGGCCGGTGCCCTTCTGGTCGGTGACAGTGAGGTGTACCTTGCCGTCAGCGGCCTCGGTATTAGTTTGAGCCACCTTGACGAGATTCTCATCAGTACCAGTAGCAAGAGTGCAGCCCGGGTTAACAACAGTCGTATCGTCTGCCGGAAGCGTCCCGCGAGTAATGGTGAACGTGATGCCAGCGCTGTGGGAGTTGTTATATCCAGGCGCCGGTTTGACCTCCGTAAGGACGTAAGTACCCTCATCAAGACCAACGACGTTGATCTTGCCGCTTGCGTCGGTCTTCAGCTTAGCCTGCTCGCTATCCTTCGTCTTGGTACCATCCGCCTTGATAAAGTTGTTCGTATCATCCTTCTCCTGCAGCGTGAACTCAACGCCCTCGAGCTTCTTAGGCTTGCCAGCCTCATCCTCGTCGCTACCGACCTTGGTAACATCGATACCATAGGTGTAGTCATAGGCAGGATGGTCAACCGTAGTGCCTTCACCTTCACCGTGCGGGTTGTTGGAGTAGGTAAGCTTAACCGTATTCGTCTGTGCGGTACCGAGCAAACTGCTGAATTCTGACTTGAGCGAACCGTCAGTATTGCAAACCTTGCTAGAGTCGAGCTTGGCCTGGTACTCAACGGTCACCTTAGAGTTGCCGTTCAGCGAGATAGGAGTGCCACCCTCAGCCGTGCAATTCTTGAGATTAAGGAAGTCGACAGTCAGCGTGTCGCTATCGTACTTGGCAGTGTAGCCGGTCTTAACCTCGGTATTGCCAATTTTGACCTTAACAACTGGCGTCTTGCCGTCAGCCCCAAGACTAGGCGTCATGGATTTGGGAAGATTATCCGTGAAGGTGTACCTGTAGGTGCTGTAAGTGTCGATGTTACCCGCAACGGTACCGGTAAGCTGATAATCGATAAACTGATCCATTCGGGAGTCCGCAGCCATGTTGGGATTCGTGAACACATTATCGCCAAAAGAGCTGCCTTCTTTGTCATCCTTGACGGCCTTGGTTACAGTGGGGACCTGCTTCTTGGGAGTTAAGTTCTCAGCGGAACCGCCAACAACGGCGAAAATGGGCGAACTGAAGGTATCCGTGTTACCATTTTCAGCATTAGCATCCTTGCCGACACTCTTAGTCACGAAGAGCCAGTAACCAGTAGCCAAGTTATCAAAAGAACCGGTGTTGCCAGCATTTAGCCAGCCGTCATTGCCTTCAAGAATGTTCGCCTTCTCAACGGCAGCAGCGATCTTGTCGAGCACGCTTCCGGCCTTGACGTTATTACCCACAACTTCGTTCCCGTGCGTTTTGATGAACTGAGCCCACGCCTGAGCAGATTCAGCATCTTTGCCAGTCGGCAAGCCATCAGGCTTGGGGTCATCGTTATTAAATGCCGTAGTCACTGCGCTCTTTACGGGACCACTTGCCCAATCGATATCGGAAAGCGTCTTTTCCACAGTGGAGTCCCAGGTACCATCATCCTTCTGGTCTTGCGTGACCTTCGCCGAGAAAATTTTGATTCCCTTAAAGGTCGTATCCTTGTAGATATCCTCCTTAATCGTCACGCTGCCGCTCTCGGCCACCTTCGGCGTACCCTCAGCAAACGCCATGGTCACCGGGGCCATGACGCCGCCGAAGCTCAGGGCTGCGGTGAGGCCGGCGGTTACAGCCAGGCGTGCGATGTTCTTGCTCATGCTCATCTTCTTTTCCTCCGTTTTCCAGTTGGTTCTCATTCGATCGGTCATCATCTGTCTGTGTCTTAGCATCTACTTCGCTACGTCTCGCCCCGCTCTCTGTGGGGCTGCCAGCTACTCTTTATGGCTGCCACCTCCCCGCTTGACCAGGAGCGCGACCACGATGAGCGCGGCTCCGGCGACCGCTGCGGCGGCCGCGGCGTACATTGCCATATCGCCAGTCGAGGGCATAAAGCCTCCGGTGGTAATGCTAGGGGGTGTGCCGGTGGGCGTGTTGATGAGCGACGCCTCCAGGCTGCCCGTCGACCCGTCCGCGCTGTCGGCGCGCAGGGGCGACTCGGCCGTGATGGTGAGTTTGGGCTTGGCGGCGGCCACCTGGTCGACGTCCAGGCCCTCGGCCTTGACCGTCACGGAGCGCGTGCCCTCAAAGGCGGTGTAGCCCTTGGGCGCCTTGAGCTCGCGGACCTCCAGCTTGCCCGAGTCCACGCCCGAGACGGTCACGCGGCCGTCCTCGCCCGTGGTGACGGTGGCCTTGCCCTCCGCATCCCACGTGCCGTCGGCCGCCAGTGTGCGACCGCGGTCGTCGGCGATGCTCAGGACCGCCCCGGACAACGGCTTGTCACCATCGCTGCCGCGCTTGGTGAGCGCGAGATCCCAGGTGTAGGCGGTCGCGTCGACGCTCGGCGTGCGGGTGAAACCGGCGTCGCCGGACTGGTCGGCAAAGGGAGAGCGCGGGTAGCGCAGGTAAACCTCGTTGGGGTTGCCCTTCGCGATGCCGTGGTTGCATGCGCTGTTGAGCGGCGCGTTGTACACGGCGACCACGCGGGCGCCCGCGGTGAAGGCGTCGGCCCCGCCGAGCGCGGCGATCAGGTCGCCGGTGCGCACGGTGAAGGTCTTACCGTCGGCCGCTACCTTGGTGGCGCACTGGGCCGTGATGTCGGTCCAGCCCTTCGCGGACTCGGTGCCGGCGCGCCCGTCCTTGCCGGCCGAGACGGCGTCAAAGCCACCGTCCGCGCCCGCCGCCACGTACACGCGCATGCTCGCGGCCACCTTAGAGGGGTCGAGCCCCGCGCTCATGGTGTCGACGAACCGCACCGTATAGGTGTCGTAGGCCGTGAGCCCCGCCGGGACCGTGGCAGAGAGGCGCCAGTACAGGTCGTCGGCGACCGTGGCGTCGGCGGCCTTCTGCCAGGCGGCGGTGCTGTCCTCCAGCACGTGCTTGGCGACCTTGGGGGTCGCCGCCTTGGGCTTGACGGTGACGGCGCTGCCGCCCACCAGCGCCATGATCGGCGCGGTGCCGGCCTCGCCCTGGGCGATGGCGTCGTCGTCGGCGACGATGAGCCAGTAGCCGCAGGGCAGCTCGGCCGCCGTGCCCGCGTTAAGGGCCACGGACACGGCGCCAGAGCTCTGGAGGGAACGAGCGAGCTGTGCGCTCAGCGCGCTCGTAAGGTGGGAATCGGTGTTGAGCCACTCGGCAGCTTCCCGCGCGGTGGCCTGGGAATTGGGCATGCCGGCGCTGTGCAGCACAGGCAGCGCGGCGTCGCGCACGGCATCGCTTGCCCAGGCAAGGTCGGTGGCGATCTTGACGTCGCTGTCGCCGTCGACGACGTTGGCGCTAAAGATCTGGTAGGCGTCGTAGCTGCGCGCCACGGTGCCGCTCACCGTGATGGAACCGGTCGAGGTCGGCGCGGCCTGCGCGGATGCGGGGAACACAACCGCGCAGGTGCCGATCAGGAGGGCAAGCAGCGCAAACAAGATCGGGAAGGAGCAAACTTTCTTATTCACGACGCTCACCTCCCTTCGCATTCGCCTTGCGACGAATGTGCATCCAGACCGCAGCAGCGCAAAGCACCGCCGCGCCGGCAAGGTACGTCAGAGTGACGCCCGACATACCAGAAAGGGGCAAAGAGGTAGAGTAGGTATTGGTGAAGGTGGAGGCGGGAATGGCGGTTGGGCCCGCGCCGGCGGATGGGACTTCGATGCCCCGCCCGTTCTCGCCCAGGGCGTTGCCCATGTCGTCCTTCATCTGGGTGACCGTGGTGGAGGTGATGAGGCCGGTGTACTTGCCGGCCCCATTCAGCTCAGCCTTCACCGTGACGGCAACCTGGTACTCGGCCTTGGAGTAGCGGAGCTTGTCGATGGCACCGGTGGTAGGCTCAACCTCCTTCACCGTGTAGGTGTAGGTCCTGGCGTAGTCACCCACCTCACCGGGGGCATCGGACAGGTGCGACTTGTTGAACGTCATGGCGCCAAAGGTCGCCGTGATGTTGTTGAGCTTGGCGGCGTCGGTCTCCCCTGCCTTTGGGGCAACAGAAATCTTGGGTGCTTCGGGCGCTTCGGGCATGGGGGCTTTGGCTGCATAGTCACCCGTAGCCACAATGCTGAACTCGAACGGCACATAGTTGTCGTCAGCATCCTTCGGCCAATCCGTATTGCGAACGGATTTGGTCACCGGGATCTTCACGGACGTAGCACTGCACTTGTCGGAGATGTACGTAGTGCCACTATCGATGCTCGACTGCTCGTTCTCTTTCCACGTAATGGAGCCGTTTGTGCTGTCCACCGTGAACTTGTAGGTGTTCTTGTTCAGTTCGTAGCCAAACGGAGCCTGGGTCTCAACAAGCGTGTACGTGCCCGGCAGCAGGCCCTCGAGCTTGAACTTGCCAGGCGCGGTGTCGGTGTCTACCCACGTGGTATCGCTCGAAGTCGACTGGTCGCTCACCTGATCTCTCACGGTCCAGGACTGGTTAACGGCCGCACCATCGGCGTCATTAGTCTTGGTGAGTTTCCACTCAGAACCAGCCAAAGGAGTGTGTTTTGTGTCGCCCTCCCCCACCTTGGTCCAAGACACCGTACCGGTGATGATCTTGGTGTTGGGAATGGCACCTGTGGGGTTATTCTCGAACGGAACATTTTTGCCGTTCTCATCCACGTAACCCTGAACGTAGTTCGGCTTCTCGCCAGTATTGTTCATAGTGGCATAGTAGATGGTGTCTGACTTCTGGTAGCCAGCCGGCGCCGTCTCCTCTTTGATGTAATACGTGAAGTAGTTGGTATCGTTGGAATTGCCGATGTTTGCCTTCTGGTTCAGATAGTTGAACTGAAGCTTGCCATCACCCGAAGCGTAATCATTTGCGCCACCGTCAGTCACCGTCACGATAGCGTCCTTGCCCGCGACAGCATTCTCGACAGAACCATAGATAGCCCACGAGGAACCAGGAAGCGACGTGTTGCCGTTCGCCGCATCGACCTTGCTCCACGCAACGGCGGAGCCGTCGGGCGTATACGACCCAGACCACGGGAAGTTGTGACGCTCCTGATCCATATCGATGACGGAAGCCGAGTTACCCTCACCAAATGCTGCGGCAACCTTCGGGCTGTTCATTGAGAAATCGACGCCCACATAAACGCGGCCGTTGGTAGTCACATGGTCGTCGAAACTTCCGTTGGGAACGAGAATCGATCCGATCATAGCCGCCGCAGGATCGTCGTCAGTCCACTTGGCACCGGTGGCTGTGCCGCCGTATCCCCAGTCCGCGCGGTTTTCTCCCGCGATGCCGCCTCGAATGGTAAGGCTTTGCGTATTGACAAAGTTCCACATGATGGACTGGGAAGCCGTCGCGTATGCCTCGCCCAGCTCCTTGCCGGAATATTGAGTTTCGTAACCACGCGAAATCTCGGTACCGTTCCACCAAAAGCGCCAGCCATTGTGAAACTCAATATTCGAAGATCCGGTAACGTTCACAACAACCGAGGCGCCCTTGGGAATGCCCTCGAATGCGAAATCAACGCCACGATAATACTCGTTGTTGTATGTATTGCTCAGCTGAGAAGCATCGATGGTGAACACCTGCTGCATAGAGGTGTTGTCGCCCTTAAACGTGATAAGACGCTCGCTATTCTTGAATTGCTTACCATTGAGCGACGTATCGGCGCAGTCCGAATATATGGTCTTATGCGACTCATCAAACACCAGGCCATAATTACAATCCGTCTTGTCGTACTTGTTGATTACGTAGTTGTTGTGATTGCTCGCGAAACCAACCTCGAGCGTGCCGGTATTTGCAAACGAGTTGAGCTGTTTCGATAGCTTCGAGAGGTACCCATCTTCACCGTTGTAGCTCGAATAATCGTTATTGTTGACATTAGTCAAATCAACAGTTTGATTGAACAGGTTGCTTTCCTGAGAGTTCTTGCCCTCGTACCAATTACCCTGCGTTGTCACCACGGATTGGCGTTCATTGTTATCGCGCCAGTATGTGATGGGGCCTGCGATCTGCGCAGTGTAGGCAAAGCCGGAAGGAGTCGCGCCCTCAGAAGATTTCTGCCGTCCGACCCAAGCGCCTTTCTTCCAAGCGCCAACGGTAGTCGTCTCCGGCGAGTCGCCGCTATAACCAACGCTCATCTTGGTGATCGCACTTTTAATTCCGGCCACCGCAAGCACGGTGCTGCCGGCGACAGGACGGAACTGGGAACCAAAACCAACGGTGCCAAAGCGGAAACCAGCACCAATTGATTGATAGGGCCAGCTCTCTTTGACTGGATTCATGGCAAGCTTGCCACGGACCAAGGTAAGGCCCTCCGCCTCAGCGGCATATGAGCCGGTGGGGGCGTTCTCCGCATCAAGATTACTAGTGTCGCTCGGCTTACCACCGATGTACATGTCGCGGCCGACGTAGGTGGCCACGCCGGGATCGGGGGTGGAGACATCGATATTCGTACCGATACCGATAGACGTGGGAACATAAATTCCCTTCTCCACGGTGGCCGTCGCTCTCGCTGAAGCCGCATTCGCACTCTGAGCCTGCTCAGCACTATTTGAAGAGCCAGCCTCGCCGCCATTGGTCTCGTCGCTATTCTGGTTTTCGGCATCCTCGCTGGTGTTATCTACAGCAGCGGACTCACTTGAGGAACCCCCCCCCATTACAGTTTCCTCGGTAGAAACTGTCTGGACGTCGTTGGCGATGGCCTGCGAGATCGGAGGCATGACGAGCGACAGCACCAGGCTCAAAACGGATGCTCCGCATAAAACGCCTGCCAGCACACGGCGCGTCGCTTTATTACTCTGCTTAGATTTGTCCGAATTCGCTTTCATCGATGTCTCCTCCCCAAGAGACCGCGATCTTGCTCTTTCACCATCAAACGTATCTGCGCAATCTGTAATTGCGCTCGTTTAGTAATGCAATTATAACGATTGTTTAAACATCTGAGCAACAAAAACCGATAGTTTTGTAGTGAGTTCTCAATTCTCTTGACAATTGCTCGGATTTGCCTTCGTTTATTCGCTATCCTTTTTTTGTTTCTGCTGGTAATTTAGTTGCCTATTATTTTTTAATGGCATTAGATTTATTTGCACAACATTTTGCTCAAGAGCAAACATCCTTTGAACGGTCGAAAATCGACCGTGAGCGGTAGGTCATCAACCGGGATGAATATCCTACCAAATTGATGAGAATATCTTAAACCCATCGGTGGTTAGAAGTATGATGTTCAGACAACAATATTTGAATTTTCCCACAGATTTTAGGTATCAATTCGCCCAAATCGCCTGAGGCCACCGCAAAAAAGCCTGCCCCCTTCTGCGGTGGTTCTCCCCCAGCGCTACAGCAGATGTTCCTCGATAAAGATCGCGATGCCGTCTTTGTCGTTGCTGGCGGTTACAAAATCGGCGGCGGCACGGGTGGCGTCGCTGCCGTTTGCCATGGCCACGCCCACGCCGGCGTCAGCCACCATGCAGGTGTCGTTATCGGCATCGCCAAACACGCAGATGTTCGCAAGCTCCATGTCGTTGAGCTCCGCCACGCGCACAAGGCCGCGCGTCTTGGACACGCGCGGATCCATGAACTCGTAGAGCCGCTGCGTGGTTTGCAGAGCCGCCGCCTTAACAGTGTTATCGGCAAACGTCGACGCCCGCTCAATCACCCGCGGCATTACCTCGGGCGCCATGGTAAACATCACCTTGGGCTGCGGCTCGCGCAAAAACTCGGCAAAATCGACCACCTGGTAGGGCACGCCGTCGACGCGCGACAGGTGCTCGACGCACGCGTTGCTCTCGGGCACGTAGAACACGCCGTCTCGGGGGCAGACGGGCGTTGCCGGAAGGTCCGTCATGTGCTTGCAGATGCGCGCGATGGTCTCGCCCGGCAGCGGATAGCTCAGTTCGTTGATGTCGTGCGCGCGGTCGATGACCTCGGCGCCACCGCAGCCCACGAGCACGTCTACCAGGCCTTCGATGCCCCAGAGCTCGTACATGGCCTCGGTCGCGTGGGCATCGCGCCCGGTGCACAGGCCAAAGAGCACGCCGCGCTCGCGCAGGGCGCGGATCGCCGTCACGGTGCGCGGGGACACCGTGTGCTGGCTCGTGAGCAGCGTGCCGTCGACATCGCAGAACACGGCTTTGATGTGGCTGAAGGTGGTGTCCATGGGAGCCTTTCTGGGTTGTGCGGCGGTGTGGGGTGTATTCGTGAACGGCGTACATGGTATACCAAGGCGCTGGCGAAGCTTGCCAAAGCAAAAACCACCACAAAGGTGCCTGGCCCCTTTGTGGTGGTTGCGACGTTTGCGGGCCAAACCATCACAACATTCGATGTTTTTCGGCAAAATCGCGATTTTCATCGAATGTTGTGATGGATTTTACTGCCTTGCGGCACGATCAAAATGCCGGCGTCCAAACAGAAGCAGCGCCGCGGGAACCGCCGTCACGACCATGCCTGCCCCCACGAGTGTCCGTTGTACGCCAAATGTCGCCGCCAGCCACGGGGCAATCGCCAGCGGGGCCACGCCGGCGAACATATTGCCAAAGCCCATGACCGAGTTGACGCGACCGAGCTGCTCGAGCGGAGCCGTCGTTTGCACGATGGTGTTATGAAGCGGGTTGACGACACCCCAGGCTATGCCCAAGGCAATCTGACCGACGAGGGCCACGCCCACGTACGGCGTCCCCACATAGAGCAGACTTCCCAGGCCTACAGACATAAGCGCCACGAGCAGCGTTTTAAGGTTGACCAGGTGCGGCGGCAAGCGGAGCGCGAGCACGGCACCCAGCACCGCGCCCACGCCCGAGGCCGACGAGAGCCAGCCCATCCACTCAACGCCGACATGCAGGACATCGCGATAGAAGAACGACTCGAGCGGGTCGAAGGCTCCATAGCCAAAGTTCGAAAGAAAAATGATGCAGAAAAGTAGCGCGAGGACGCTGTTGGTGAAGACTGTCTTGATGCTGGCTGCGAAGGTGGCGCGGGCGGACGTGCTGGGGTTGGAGCTTTGTCCCGCACGCTCCCCTTCCTCTGCCGAATCGGCATCCGCATCCCCGGCGACATGGCTGGTCTGCGGCCTAAAGCCCCAGCCGGCGACGAGCGCCAGCACGGTAAAGAGCATCATGAGCACAAACACCGCGCGCGACGACGCAGCCGCCGCGACAAAGCCGCCCAGCGTGGGGCCAACGATGATACTCACGTTTGAAAACATGGCGATGGCGGAGTTGATGTCTTTGAGCTCGACAGGATCGTCGGTGAGGTAGGCCGGATAGGACGTGGCGATGGGCTGGGCGAATCCCATCGTAAAGCCCAGGAACACCGCGCCGAGCAGGACGATACCGGTCGCGCTACCAAAGGCGATGATTGCCGTGCCAGTTGCGAGCGCGCCGACGATGCTCAGCAAGAAATGGCGGCGCGAACCCCAGGCGTCAAGCGCCGCGCCACCCACAAAGGATCCCAGGATCACGAAAACGTTCATAAACAGGACGGCCAGCGATGTCGCGACGACCGAAGCGCCGTCCGCATAGGTAAGCGTTCCGATGACGCCGATAAAATAACTGGTCTGAAACCCGGTGTAGATGAGAAAGCGCATTGCCACCAGGCGTTTAGCCCGCGCGGACAGCGATGATTGAGGCTTTGAGAAAAGAGAGGCGAGCATGGAGACTCCTTGTTTCATACGAATACGGGCGGTGGGCATTCGCCACCGTCTGTCAAATCAATCTATCCGCATGAAACATTAAGGACGCATCAAGCCCCTTCTCTCCGTTTTTCGCTCAGCATGAACTACTTGGTAGATTGTAAGGCATGTCCCAACCATCTACCAAAGCAAAAACCACCACAAAGGTGCCTGGCCCCTTTGTGGTGGAAGTGACGTTTGCCCAGATAAAACCTGCCAAAACAAACCTGTCCCTTTTGGCAGGTTTTAGGCCAGATGATCCTGGATGAGGTCGCAGATGGCTCGGGCGTCGTTGATGTTGATGGCTCGGGTCGCAAAGCCGGCGTCGAAGGCCTGGCGTGCCAGGGCCTCGTTGCAGGCAAGGGCCAGCGTGTGGCCATCGACCAGGTCGAGCGAGCTCTTGCCGCGCAGACGGTCGACACCGGAACGCGCGACGACGATGTTGTCGAAGCCCTCGGTCTTGTAGCCCTCGATGATCACCACGTCGACATCGTTGTAACGCGACAGCAACTCGCGCGCGGGCATCTCGTCCTCCTCGCGCGTGTCGGCGTACTCCGCCCAGCGCGTGGCGCAGATGAGGCCCACGTGCTTGGATCCGGCCTGGTGATGGCGCCAGGTGTCCTTAGCGGGCACATCGATATCAAAGCCGTGATGCCCATGATGCTTGAGCGAACCCACGCGCAGGCCGCGGCGGGTGAGCTCGGCAATGACCTTCTCGACGAGCGTGGTCTTGCCCGAATTTTGGTAGCCGATAAACGCGATCGCGGGGACGGCCGGGGCCGGAGCCGCGGGCGCGACGGCGACGGGTGCGCTCGCGAGTGCGGCACCGTCAGCGGCCACGGCCTCAACAGCAGCGGCCTGACGTTCTGCACGATCCCACACACCCGAGCGGCCGCCCTCCTTGTGCAGCAGGCGCACGTCGACGATCTCCATGCCGCGGTCGACGGCCTTGCACATGTCGTAGATCGTTAGGCACGCAGCGCTCGCGCCGGTCAGAGCCTCCATCTCAATACCCGTCTTGCCCGTCACGCCCGCCGTAACCAGCACGTGAAAGCCAACCTGCCCGTCCGTGCGCGCCGGCGCCCAGCCCTCGGGCACGTCCTCGGCCGGCGTTCCCGCCGGAGCGATGGGCGCAATGTCGCACTTGCTCTTGGTAATGAGCAGCGGATGGCACATGGGGATGATGTCGCTCGTGCGCTTGATAGCCATGATGCCCGCCACGCGCGCGCAGGCAAGCACGTCGCCCTTCTTGGCGCGGTCCTGCAGCACCATGGCCTGTGTCTCGGGATGCATGAGAATGGTGCCCTCGGCAATGGCAATGCGATGCGTCTCGGCCTTGTCGGACACGTCGACCATGCGCACCTCGCCCTTGGCGTCCACGTGCGTCAGCTCGTCGCGACGGGCGTCACGGGCGGGCTCGGCGACAGCGCTGGCAGTCGGCTGTGCGGACGCGTCGGCGTTGCCAGCATTCGCCGCAGCCGTAACTTTGTGGGCAGACATCGCGGCCCCGCGAGCGGCCTTGGTGGCATCGGCGTACCTGCTCTTGGCCATATGATCATCCTCCGATTTGGGACATAAATCGTTGCGTGCCCTCAATTATCGCGTGTTCCTGCGGTTTGTGGGCCACGGCATCGCGCCAAATCGAAAGCACCTGCATATCATCACCACGGCGCAGCGCGTCACGCACCGAATACTCGGCATCGCTGAACAGGCACGGACGCACGTTGCCGTCTGCTGTCAGGCGCAGACGGTTGCAATTCGCACAAAAATGGTTGGACATGGCGCTAATAAAGCCAACCGTTCCCGCCGCGCCCGGAAAGTGCCAATAGCGCGCAGGGCCCGCGCCGGCAGGGGCGTCGTTGATGTCGAGCGGCTCGAGCTCGCCCAGACCCACCGCGGCGGCCCCGGCATTGATGCGCGCCCGCAGCTCGTCGCTCGGCACGGTATCGCTCGCATCCCACAGCGCCGGATTGAGCGCGGGCGCATGCGGGTCCACAGCGCAATGCGAGCTCGTGTGCTCGTCGCCAATAGGCATGTATTCGATAAAGCGCAGGTGAATGGGACGGTCGATAGTCAGACGCGCGAGGGCCGCCACATCCTGGTTGAGCCGGCGCACAACAACGCAGTTGACCTTAACGGGCTCAAAGCCCCAAGCCAGCGCCGCGTCGATGCCGGCCATGGTCTGCTCGAGTCGACCCAGGCGCGTGATCTTTCCAAAGAGCGTAGGGTCGAGCGTGTCGAGCGAAATGTTGACGCGGTTAAGCCCCGCGTCCTTGAGCTGCGGTGCCAGCTTGGGCAGCAGGGCGCCGTTGGTGGTAAGCGAGATATCCTCGATCTGCGGAATCGCGCGGATGTCACGAATGAGCGGGATGATACGGCGGCTGACCAGCGGCTCGCCACCCGTCAGGCGCACGCGGCGAATGCCCTCCCCCGCCACCAAGCGCACAAAGCGGGCGATTTCCTCGGCACTGAGTAGCTCGTCGTGTGCACGGGGCGCCACGCCATCGGCCGGCATGCAGTAAATGCAGCGGAAATTGCACTTGTCGGTAACGGCAATGCGCAGGTAGTTGATATCGCGGCCAAAGCCGTCATGTTGCACGTGCCCGTCCACGCAGCCCTCCCCTCACGCGGCGTTTTATTCTTCGGAAAACATAATACCCCACGAGAGGATCATGCCGACACCCGTACGACAGGACAGGTCGCTTCGAGCAAAACGGACTTTCCAAGCCCATCCTCAGCATACAAACCATCACAACATTCGATGCTTTTCCCGATTTTGGCAAAAAACGTCGAATGTTGTGATGGTCTGCCTGCCCACGGCACCCCGTAGAAGGACCAAAGCGCCCCTAAAGGCCGCCGTCCCAGTGCCGAATCACGAATTCTCGCAGGTCGTTCTGCCGCTTTTGGAACGCTTCGCTTCGGTCGCACTTAAGGCCCATCGCGAGTGCGATGGCGTTCACCGCCCGGTGCAATTGCAGCTGGTGGGCAAACTGAGTCCCGGTGAGGACGATCATCCTAAAGCCCAGCGCGCTCAGCACGGTCATACGCTCCGCATCCGACGCGCTGCGCTGTTTATCAAGATGGTCCGAGCCGTTGTATTCAATTCCCGTACCGCTCGCAGGCGCATATACGTCGATCTCGAAATACCCGGCCTTTGCGAGATACTTGAACTCGTTGGGAACATCAACCCTATGGTTGAGCTCAACCTTGGCGTATCCCAGCCCGCCCTGGGAACGTTTTGCTACGACCATGATTGCGGTGGCCGTCTCCATGGGCGATCGCGCGCCATCGTGCACGCGCCTGAGCACGGCGGCCGCGCGTATAGCCCCCTGACGAGATCGGTTCTCATTGCAATAGGCAATCAAGTCGGCAACGGTATACCTCTGCCCCATCTCGATATAATCGCCTGTCGACAGATGATTCATATGGTATCGGGCGCAGATTTCGTAGCCATATTCCAGCTGCTCGGGTTCGCTCATCCACGAACCCGCTTGGACAAAGCACATGGCCTCATCAACCACCAGAAGGTCCTCTGCCACCTCGATAAGATGGCTTGGAGGTACCGGCGCTCCGAACACGTGGCACCTAAATCCAGCCGGCGTCGAGCGCTCAAAATCGAAGTTGACAAGCGTATCGATATGATCGAGCTCTTCTCGTGGAATACCAAGCGAAACCAGATAGTCGGTAACGATCCCGACCGCCGTTGAAGCCCTCAGCCCCTTGGCATCGAGTCCCAATTTGGGCAGGCTCGCAGTCGGCTCCGCCTCGCTAGCAAGCGAGTCCTCATCGTATAGGCTGCTTGCTCGCGAGCGCGGCTCGGACGGGCGCGCCACGTTGTGGTACAGCCAGGCAGTCTTATGGGACAGGACGATCGGCAGGTCCATGAGCCCTCCAATGGAGTCGGATAACCAACCTTATTCCCCTGCCCACGGGTCCGCACACCTTCGTGCGCAAGAAAGCGATTCCACCCGATTGAGTGGTAGAAAAACCATCACAACATTCGATGCTTTTCCCGTTTTTGGCAAAAAACGTCGAATGTTGTGATGGTTTGAGGCGAGGTGAGGGGCACGGAGGGGTCAAAGCATCGTGCTCGAACGGGTTAATCCAGCTCTTTTAAGCCATGTGCCAGCTGCCAGTACTCGCCGTGCTGGGCGAGCAGCTCTTCGTGCGTGCCGCGCTCGATGATGCGGCCGTGTTCGAGGACCATGATGGCGTCGGCGTCGCGGACGGTGGACAGGCGGTGCGCGATCATAAACGTGGTGCGTCCGCGCATGATGCGGTCCATGCCGCGCTCGATGAGCTTTTCGGTGCGCGTGTCGATAGAGCTCGTGGCCTCGTCCAGGATGAGCACCGGCGGATCGGCAACGGCCACGCGCGCGATGGCGAGCAGCTGGCGCTGGCCCTGCGACAGGTTGGCGCCATCGGCCGTGACCGGCGTGTCGTACCCTCTAGGCAGGCGGCGGATAAACGAATCCGCGCAGGCAGCCTCGGCGGCGGCGCGCACCTCCTCGTCGGTCGCGTCGAGCTTGCCAAAGCGGATGTTCTGCGCAATGGTGCCGCTAAACAGGTGCGTGTCCTGCAGCACAATGCCGAGCGACCCGCGCAGGCTGGCCTTGGCAATGTGCTTGACGTCGATGCCGTCGTAGGTAATCTCGCCGTCATCGACCTCGTAAAAACGGTTGATGAGGTTGGTGATGGTCGTCTTGCCGGCGCCTGTGGAGCCCACAAACGCGATCTTTTGCCCCGGCTTGGCAAACAGGTTGAGGTCCGTGAGCACACGGGTGCCCGGCACGTAGGAAAAGTCCACGTCATGGAAGCGCACGTCGCCGGCAAGCGGGACCAAGCCGCACGTGAGCTCGGTACCGTCGGCAGCCACCACGCGGCCCGACTCGTCAACGGCAGCCACGTCATGCAAGTGCCCGTACGCGCCCACGCCCTGGCCCTCGGGAATCTTCCACGCCCACGCGGCGTCGCCCGTCTGCACCAGCTCCACGCAGCCCTCGTCCACCTCGGGCTCAAGATCCATGGCGGCAAACAGGCGCTCGGCGCCGGCAAGCGCGTTGAGCAAGAAGTTGCCGAGCTGCGTAAACTGGTTGATGGGCATGGCCGCCTGGCGTACAAAGACCAGGTAACTTGCAAGCGCGCCCACGTCGGCGAGTCCCTTGATGCAGAGCATGCCGCCTGCCACCGCGACGATGGCGTAGTTGGCATAGCCGATCACCACGGTCATGGGCACCATCGAGTTGGCGTAGGCCTGCGCGGCACCACCGGTGCGGCGCAGCTCTTGGTTGCGCGCGTCAAAACCAGCCACGTTGGCCTGCTCGTGATTAAAGACCTTGATGACCTTTTGGCCCGAGACCATCTCTTCGATATATCCGTCCAGGTCGCCAAGCGACGCCTGTTGGGCGGCAAAAAAGCGCTTGGAACGCATGCCCGAGTAGCGAACGTACAGCACAATGGCCACATCGCACACGAGCGTGATAATCGTGAGCTGCCAGTTGAGGATGATGAGCATGGCCGTGGTGCCGACCACCTGGATGCTCGCCTGAATCACGTTGGCAAAGCTGTTGTTGAGCGCCTCGGAGACGGTGTCGACGTCGTTGGTAAAGAAGCTCATGATGTCACCCGAGCGCGTGCTGTCGAAGTAGCTCAGCGGCAGCATCTGGATGTGCGCGAACAGGTCGCGGCGAATATCGGACACCACGCGTTGGGCCGCGCGCACCATGATCTGCGAGTAGCCCAGAGCCGAGAGCACGCCCGCGGCGTAGATGGCAGCGGTAAAGATAACCTGCCTAGCGAGCAGTTCCTCGCCGCCCGTTGCCAAACCGTTGACGATGGGGCGCACCATGTAGGTACCGGCAAGGCTCGCGATGGCGGCCACAGAGGCAAGCACACCCACCGCGAGCAGCGAAAACTTGGCGTGTCCCATGTAGGAGAGCAGGCGGCGGAGCGTCTGCGTCAGATTGGCGGGACGGGCCTGAGCGGATGTCTTAGGCATGGCGCTCACCCCCTTCCAAGGGCAATCCGCTGGGAACGCAGGAAAACGGATCATTCGCGCAGCCATCGTCGCAGCCGTCGCCGGTGTCCGCGTTCCCCGCGAACTCCATCTGCGAGGCGTAAATCTCCTGGTAGATGCTATCGCCCGCCAGCAGTTCCTCGTGCGTGCCCACGCCGTGGACACGACCGTCGTCCAACACAATAATGCGGTCGGCATCCATGACGCTCGCAATGCGCTGTGCGATGACAATCACCGTCGTATTGGGAATCTGAGCAATATGCTCACGAATCTTGGCGTCGGTCGCCATATCGACCGCGCTGGTCGAATCGTCAAAGATGAGCACACGCGGATGTTTGAGCAACGTACGCGCGATGCACAGGCGCTGCTTCTGCCCGCCCGAGACACCGGCACCGCCTTGGCCCAACTCGCCGTCCAGCCCGCCGATGCGATCAAGGAACTCGTCCACGCACGCCGCCCGGCAGGCACGCAGGAGCTCCTCGTCGGTGGCATCGGGCGCGCCCCACTGCAGGTTCTCGCGCACGGTACCCGTAAACAGCACGTTCTTTTGCAGCACGATACCCACGGCGTCGCGCAGGGCAACCAGGTCGTAATTGCGCACATCGCGCCCGCCCACGAGTACGGCGCCTTCGGTGGCGTCGTACAGGCGCGCGATCAGCTGCACAAGCGAACTCTTGCCCGAGCTCGTGCCGCCGAGCACGCCCACCGTGGAGCCCGCCTCAATGCAAAGGTCAATATGCTCGAGCACATCCTCGGCAGCATCCGCGCGGTACTTAAACGACACGTCGCGAAACTCGATGCCTCCGTCGGCCACCTCGTGCACGGCAGCGGCAGCGTCGGGCGCCTGGATAAGCGAACGCTCGTCGAGCACCCGCGAGATGCGCTCCACGCTGGCAAGTGCGCGGGTGAGCAGCAAAAACACGTTGGAGATCATCATGAGCGAGTTCATGATCAGCAGCACATAGCTCATAAAGCCCGTGAGCGAGCCCACGCCGAGCTCGCCGGCAAGAATCATGCGACCGCCGATCCAAAGAATGGAAAGCGCCGCCACGTACATCGACAGCTGAAACACCGGCAGGTTGAGTACAGCGTTGCCAAAGGTATTCGTCGCGGTGCGCGCAAGCTCGGTATTGACGGCATCGAACTTGGCCTCCTCGTGCTCGGCGCGCACGTACGCCTTGACGGCGCGCACGGCGGTGAGGTCCTCCTGCACCACACCGTTGAGATGGTCCATCGAGGTCTGCAGCTGGCGGTAGAGCGGACTGACGCGATAGGTGATAACGCCCAGCACGATCGCCAGCACCGGCAGGATGATCGCGAAAACGGTGGCGAGCGGACGCGACAGCACCAGCGCATAGACCAAGCCGACGATGAGCGTCACGGGACCGCGCACCATAGGGCGAAAGCCGTTGCCGATAGCGTTTTGAATCACGGTGATGTCGGTGGTCATGCGCGTGACGAGCGAGCTGGCGTCGTAGTTGTCCAGATTGCCAAAAGCGAGCGTCTGGATCTTGCGATACTCGGCCTCGCGCAGGTTAGCGCCCAGCCCCGAGGCGACGCGAGCAGACGTGCGTGCATAGCCCAAGCCAAGTACCAGCGAACATGCGGCGCATACCAACATATACGTGCCCTGCAACAGCATGTAGTTGATGTCGCCCGCGGGCACGCCCACATCGATGATATTTGCCATGATGACCGGGATAAACAGCTCGAGCGCCGTCTCGGCCGTCACAAAGAGCACGCCGAGTATGGCGTCGCGGCGGTATGCCCCCAGATAGGAAAACAAAATCTTGAGATTGCGCACGCAGGTTCATCCCCCATCAAACGTTGTTCGCAAACCCACGTATTATGGCGCGCCGTGCGGCGGTGTCAAGTGCGCCGAAATCGATTTCTGCAAGGCTAGTGCAGGCGCCATGCTCACAGGGCGCACGTCCGTATTCAATTGGAAATGAACGCGAGCGTGACTTTTTCGCCCCACTGCCAACATAAACCTTGACTCTATAATCGTTGTAGGGTTTTCACTACACTGGTAGCAAAACAAACCCAGCCAGAAAGCCCCACCTATGGAACACGACCTCACACGCGGCAATGTCCTTAAGACCATCGCGGTCTTTGCCCTGCCCTATATGCTCTCGTACTTTTTGCAGATGCTCTACGGCATGGCCGACCTGTACATGATGGGACAGTTTAGCGGCGCCGCCGGCATCACCGCCGTGGGCAACGGCGCGCAGACGCTCTATATCATTACCGTGACGCTCGTGGGCCTGGCCATGGGAACGACGGTTATCGTCGGCCACGCCGTGGGCTCGCGCCGGTTTGACCGCGCCGAGACCGCTATCGGCAATACCATCACGCTGTTTATGGGTGTCTCGGTGGTGCTGGCCGCTGTCCTGCTCGCACTGTGTCCGCAGATTGTGGCACTCATTGGCACGCCGGCCGAAGCGGTCGAAGGAACCGCCGCCTACCTGCGTATCTGCTTTATGGGCATTCCCTTTATCGCCGCGTACAACATCCTCTCGGCCATCTTTCGCGGGCTGGGCGATTCGCGCTCGCCCATGTACGTGATTGGCGTGGCATGTATCATCAACATCGCGCTTGATTTTCTGTTTATCGGCCACATGGGGCTCGGCCCCGTGGGCGCGGCGCTCGGCACGGTGACCGCGCAGACGGCGAGCGTGGCCCTCGCGCTCGTGTGGCTCAAGAGCCGTCGCACAAACATCCACGTTAAGCGCAGCGACCTGCGCCCCCAGCCCGAGGTGCTCGGCAGCATTCTTAAGATCGGCGTGCCCGTGGCCGTGCAGGACGGCTGCATCCAGGTGGCGTTTATGTTCATCACCGTCATCGCCAACCACCGCGGCCTGGTTGATGCCGCCGCCGTGGGCCTGGTCGAAAAGATGATCAGCTTTTTGTTCATTGTGCCGAGTTCCATGGGCGCTACCGTCAGCGCGCTCACGGCGCAAAATGCCGGCGCGGGCAAGGGCGATCGCGCGCGTCAGGTACTCAAGGACGCCATGACCATCTCGGTGGCGTACGGCTGCCTGATCACGGTGCTGATGTGGCTGGTGGCGCCGGCGTTTATCGGCTTTTTTGCCAAGGACGCTGCAGTAGTCGCCGCCGGTACCGGCTATATGCGCAGCTATATTTTCGACGCAATTTTTGCCGGCATCCACATTTGCTTTAGCGGCTTTTTCGCCGCATACGGCAAGAGCTACATCGGCTTTGCGCACAACGTGCTGGCCGTGGCCCTCATTCGCGTGCCGGGCGCGTGGCTGCTGTCGAACGCCTATTCCGACACGCTGTTCCCCATGGGCATCGCCTCGCCGTGCGGATCGATTCTGTCGGCGGTCATCTGCATGATTGCATTTACCGTGCTCAACCGCCGCGGGGCTTTTGACAAGCTGGTGGCGTAGCGGGACGACGCATGCCTAGCACCTCTCCTCTGTTTTTACCGAAAGGAGCGGTCCCATGACCGACATGCCAACTGAACATACCGAGGGCCTGCTCCGCATTGGCGAGGTGGCGCGCCTGCTCAATTTGAGCGTGGGCACACTGCGCCATTACGAACAGATGGGGCTATTGGAGCCGGCATATGTCGATCCGGCGAGTGGGTACCGCTACTACGGATCGCGGCAGCTCTCCACCCTCAACACCATCGGCAACCTGCGCGTTCTCGATCTGCCGCTGGCCCAGATTCGCGAGTTTGTCACTACGCGCGATATGGATTTGATGCAACGGCAACTGACCAAGCAACAGGAGTTAATTGAGCACAGGCGGCGTGAGTTGGAGCGCATGTCGCGCAAGATTGACCAGCGACTTGCCTTGCTTCATGGCGCTTTGAATGCTGATCTCGACACCATTAGCGAAATCGAGGAACCCGAACTTCGCTGCGCCGTGCTTCACGAGCGCGTCAATCCCACCGACGCCTATTCGCTGGGATGGCATATCCGCCAGCTTCAGCAGGGACAGCACGAAACCTTTGCCTATCTTGGCAATCTGGGTGTGGGCATCGCGCCCGAACGCCTCGCCGCCGGTGACTTTGATGGCTACGACGAGGTCTTTCTGCTGCTCGACGATACCGATGAGTACTTGGGCGATGTTGAGACGCGACCCGCCGCGCGCTGCCTGACCATAAGCTTCCGCGGCACGCACGGGCAAGCAGCCCCACGCTACGAGCAACTGCTGAGCTACATGCACGAACACAACCTGACGCCCGCCGGCCCCTCGCGCGAGATCGCCCTTATCGATGACATCATCAGCGACGACCCGGCAACCTACGTAACGCAGATCACGGTGCCGGTTGCCCCAGCAAAGTAAGAACCGCCCGGAAGGCATCATGCTTCCCGGGCGGTTCTTCAATTAGGCTATCAATGCGCTAAGCCTGGGGCACCTCACCGGTTGCCAGAATCTGCTCGAGGGCGGCTTCGTCCAGCACGGGCACACCCAGCTGCTCGGCCTTGGTGAGCTTGGAGCCCGCTTTGGGGCCGGCGACCAGATAGCTCGTCTTCTTTGAAACACCGCCCGAGACCTTGGCGCCGAGCACCTTGAGCGCCGCGCCCGCCTCGTCGCGGGTGCGGTTGACGAGCGTGCCGGTGAGCACGAAGGTCAGACCCGCGAGCGGTTGTGCATCGGCGAGCTCGCCCGCCACGCCCGCGTCGGCTGCGGCTTGTGCGTGCGCGGCGCCCAAGTCGACCTCGAGCGACAGGCCCGCCTGTCGCAGGCGCTCCAGCACGGCAAGGTTTTCGGGCACGGCCAGGAACTGCTTGACGCTCGCCGCAATCTTGGGACCGATGCCCTCACACTCGGCGATGTCCTCTTCGCTCGCCAAGATGAGCTTGTCAATCGACAGAAATCGCTCGGCGATGACCTCGCCCACGCTCTTGCCCACGTGGCGGATGCCCAGGGCAAACAGCACGCGACCGAGCGGCTGGCTCTTGGACTTGTTAAGCTCGGCGATGATTTTCTCGGCCGTCTTGAGGCCCACCGGGATGGGGTCGCCCTTCTTGACGCCCTTTTTGCTGTTGGAGCTGGCATAGGTGCGGCCCGTGTCCAGTCCGGCGATGTCGTCCACCGTGAGCTGGTAGAAGTCCGCGACATCATGGATCAGGCCGGCGGCGATCATCTTGTCGACGATCTCGTCACCCAGGCCGTCGACGTCCATGCAGCCACGGCTCACCCAGTGGAGCAGGCGCTCCTTGAGCTGCGCGGGGCAGTCGATGGACACGCAGCGGTAGGCAACCTCACCGTCCTCGTGGACCACGGGGCTAACGCACACGGGGCAGACCTCGGGCATGTGCCAGTCGACCGAATCGGCCGGGCGTTTGTCGAGCACCGGGCCCACGACCTCGGGGATTACGTCGCCCGCCTTGTGCACGATGATGGTATCGCCCTCGCGCACGTTTTTACGACGGATCTCGTCGATGTTGTGCAGCGTGGCGCGCGCGATGGTAGAACCGGCGACCGTCACCGGATCGAACTCGGCGACCGGCGTGAGCACACCGGTGCGGCCCACCTGGATGCGAATTTCGCGCAGGACGGTCTGCTTTTCCTCGGGCGGGAACTTAAAGGCGATGGCCCAGCGCGGTGCGCGAGCGGTAAAGCCCAGGTCGAGCTGCTGCTGGAAGCTGTCGACCTTTACGACCACGCCGTCGATGTCGTAGTCCAAGTCGCCGCGATGCTCGAGGGCCTGGGCACAGAACTCATGGACCTCGGCCGGCGTGGCGCAGCGGGCCACGTTGGGGTTGACGCTAAAACCGGCGCTGCGCAGCCAATCGAGGAACTCACGCTGGCTGTGGACGTGCAGCGGATCGGTATCGGCAATGGCGTAGATAAAGGTGGCCAGGTCGCGTCGCGCCGTGACCTTGGGATCCTTCTGACGCAGGCTGCCGGCGGCAGCGTTGCGCGGGTTAGCGAAGGGGTCGCGGCCCTCGGCATCGGCCTCTTCATTCAGGCGAACAAAGCTGCCCTTAGGCATGTAGACCTCACCACGCACCTCGATGGTACGCTCGCGGTCGGCACCCATGTGGGCGAGCGCCGCTTCGGACAGATGCATGGGCACATCCTTGATGGTACGGACGTTGAGCGACACGTCCTCGCCCGTTGTGCCGTCACCGCGCGTGGCGGCGCGCACAAAGGTGCCGTTTTGGTAGGTAAGCGCCACGCCCAGACCGTCGATCTTGAGCTCGCAGGTATAGGTAACGCTACCGGCACCGAGCGCATCCTCGGTGCGCTGGAGCCACGCGTCGAGTTCGTCCAGATCCATGGCATCGTCCATGGAATACATGCGTGCCATATGCGTGACCGGCGTAAACTGCTCGCTCACGTATCCGCCCACGCGCTGGGTATAGCTGTCGGGCGTCACCAGGTCGGGGTAGGTCGCCTCGATTTCCTGCAGCTCAACGAGCATTTTGTCAAAGGCGGCATCCGTGATTTCGGGCGCGTCGAGCATGTAATAGCGATAGGCATGGTAATCGAGCTCGTGACGCAACTCGGCCGCGCGGGCAGCCGCCTGGGCACGGGCATCGGTCGGTGCGGCGGCATCCACGCTCGCGGGCGTTTCGGTATCGATATCCACACCGTCACCAAACAGGCTCGATTGCTCCATAGCGGCACTCCTTCGCTCGATTTCAAACGGATACTAGAGTACCACCGGTCGCAACGGGGCCGAATAGCCCTTTCGAACCGCACCGAATCGGCAGCCGCCGAACCGGGATGGATCGCGCGATCAAACCATGCCTTTGCCATTTCTAAATAATCCGTTTTCCACCGTCCCCAAGGGATCATCGCGAAAAGAGGGGGCTGTCCCGCGTTGGCGGAACAGCCCCCTCTGGCCTCGATATGTGCGAAACGGCTCGTTAGTAGCCCTGACCGTAGCCCTGGCCCTGGCCCTGCTGGCCGAGCAGCTCCTCCAGATACTGGCGCAGCTGCTCGTCGGTAATACCGCCGTTGCCGGTGTCGGTCGAGCTGTCGTCCTGCTGCTGGTTCTGCAGCTCCTCGTCGGAGCCCAGTTCAACCGTGACCTTCTTTTCTTCCTTGCCGCGCATGAGCGTGATCTCGACCTTCTCGCCCACCTCGTGGCTGCGCAGCGCAATGATCAGGCCATCGGCGCTCGTAATCTCGTCGTCGCCCAGCTTGGTAATGACATCGCCCTCTTGGATGCCAGCCTTGGCGGCAGGACCATCCTCAACGACGCTCGCCACATACGCGCCGCTATCGGTACTCAGCTTGTTGGTGCGGGCGTTGAGCGCATTGACGCTCGAAAGCGTGGCGCCCATGTACGGATGAACCGGTGTTTTGCCGTCGATAATCTGGTCGGCAATGTTCTTGGCGTAGTTAACCGGAATGGCAAAGCCCACGCCCGAGCTGGAGCCCGAATAGCTCTCGATGAGCGAGTTGATGCCCACCAGCTCACCATTATCGTTAACGAGCGCGCCGCCGGAGTTGCCCGGGTTGATGGCGGCATCGGTCTGGATCATGTTGGCATAGATGGTATTACCGCTGGTAGAGCTCATGGCCGTGGAGCGATACAGCGCCGAGACGATACCCGTGGAGACAGACTGCTCGTTGCCGAACGGCGAGCCAATCGCCATGACCCACTCGCCCACGTTGAGCTTGGAGGAATCACCGATCTCAATCGGCGTGAGCTTGGAGGCGTCTGCGTCCTTGAGCTTGATGACGGCCAGGTCGCTCGAAGCGTCGTTGCCCACGAACTCGGCCTCGTAGGTGGTGCCGTCATCCATGGTCACCACGTACTGGTCATAGCCATCGACCACGTGGTTGTTGGTGAGGATGTGGCCCTCGGTATCGAGCACCACGCCCGAGCCGACGCTGCCCGAGCTGTCCGACTCGTCGGCAGACTGCGAAAGCGAGCCATTCTGGCTGCCGCTCGAAGTGGCGGTAATGGAAACCACGGAGGGCAACGCCTTGGCAGAAACGGCCTCGGCCAGCGTGGTGTCCTCGGAATCAATCGTAATCTTTTGCGTCGATGAACCCGAAGCACCCGCCGTCACGGCATTCTTTCCGCCGCCAATGTTGAGCGTGCCACTCATAATGAGCGCAATGACCAGCAGGGCGCCGCAGGCACAACCGGCAAGCGCCGTAATAAAGATCGGCAGCTTTTTGGTCTTAGTCTTGACCACTGTGTGCTTGTTTACAACCTGCTGGCTGCCCAGCGGCTTTCCGGTCTGCGTGTCGTAGGCCTGCACGTAGGGAATGTTGCTGTCGGCAGGCGTCGACTCTACCTGCACACGCGGCTGCTGTTGGGTCTCGCCGGCGTTGCCCGCATCCTGGGGACGCTGGGAATCGTTCTCGCTCATAGCTGCGATCCTTTCGTCAAATAACCAAAGGCCCGCCAAACATGTGGCGGGCCATCATTGTTCACGTTGAGTTGTACCCCAAGCTGGGCAGTCCCGAGCACTAGATGCCAAGATTTCAGCTTTGCTTAAGTAATGACATGCTTATAGGCCAATTCGTTTTATGCCGTCATGTCTATTCGATATAGCAGTCGATAGCAAAACTATATGTTGAATCGTTAATAAAGTCTGTAATCGTCGCGCCCATACCCGATCCGCACGTCCACTTATCCTTCTCCGCATCGTATGGCGTTGGCCCCCACCCCGTTTCATATGATGCTTCGCTTTCTGTGAAGTAGTTCATCACATATTTATCTTTCTGCATGAGCGCATACCAAGCGTTTGCATACATCACAAGCGGATCGGTTTGAATTATCGAATATTTTCCTGACCGAATTGCAATGCTTTGCCCATCTTCAGAATATTCAACAACAATCTCAATCTTTGCCAACACCGGCAGTGAATCATCTGACTCCCTATGAACCGTCACCAAATTCTTAGTTGCCGCTCTTGTCAGGGACGCTGCACCGTCATTATTCCTGTTTATGCTGCCAACAGCCATTTTTCTATTTCCGGCACCCAAGACATCTTTGCTTCGCGCCGAGGACACAATAACCCCAGCCTCATTCCGAACTATCATGTCGGTCACAAGCGTCAATCGTTTTTGCGCATTCGTAAGCTGCGCAGCGTTGGCCCCTCTCGCCCCAGCAAACATAACAGCTCCTGATGCCAAGACGAATAGCTGTCTTCTGTTGATCATTCCTCTCGCTCCTCACCGATTTAGTTAACTTTTTCCATATAGTAGGGATGCAAAGTTTCCTCTTCTAAATTGGCATCACTTGCAAAGAATAGAATCCATTTCTCTCCCGCCTTCAGCCCTGAAGCAGTTCCGGTATTAAAGTAACTACGGATATCAATCTCTTTCCGCCCTCCACTTGACACGAGAGCCTCAAATTGTCCGTTATGAATATCCGACAGCGTCTGTACTTCAACTGAAATATGTTCGTCATCTTTTCCACCGACGACCGAGGGGCTCGGTTGATAGGCCGCGACAACCAATATCCCAAGAAATGCGCAAAGAAGCCCCAGCGTTTTACGTATGCGCTTTCTATCATCTTCGCCGTCACTCTCCACAATACGTCCCTTCATGCGATATATAAATCGTTGTGTCATATGGAAGAAAACGCAGCTGATTGAACCAACCATCCCAGACAACAAGCATATATTTCTTATCATTTGAATATGTATTATGCATAGCCACATATCCCGCAACAGCCATCGCATGAGCGTCATGGCTTGAACTGAGAGTCCCAGAAAAGATACTGAGATTTCCAGAATCTGCAGTTGCCCTGAAAGAATCCCAAGATGGATACCAAGCAAATGATGTCTCAAGCCTTTTCCCGCGCCTAGCACAGAACTCCTTAATAGCCGGGGCAGCATTTGGAGATGGAGTCTCTCCTTGGGTAAAGTAAAGGCCCGTAGCTTGATCGAATGACTTATTTGGTTTGCCGGATGTTCCCGATAACTGCCAAAGCTCATGATATAAGTCTGGCAATTTGAGCCGGTTTAGCGTTACATAGTGGCTGCTTACCGCAAACATCGCAGACACATCGCAAGCATAGGTCCCCGTTTCTTTAATAACCTCTGATTGTGTAGGCGTTATCATCCCTGAAATAGTTTTACTTGCGTCAATGACATATCCTTGTTTATACAGGTCTTTGGGCAATACGAAAACATCCTCGAACCTGCCTGGAGATCCGCTGCGGCTATTTCCCACAGAAAACACCGCTGTTGACCGGCATCCCTTCTCATCTAAAACAACGTTATTATCCAGATCTGCAATACCAAAAGACAGCTCGTCAAATTTCAAAGCAACGATGTCATCTTGGGATGCGAGAAGGGCTATTTCATCGCTTGTATTCTCAATGGGCATAGGGGCGTTCGGAGCCAAGCAGTATTCGCTGATCCACCAAGATCGCTCTGAATCAAATACGACGTAGCCATAGTTAACGTCATCCCGCTTCGCGCGAACGATATACCCGATTGATTCCCCATCGGAATTCACCATTTTTACTGGGTCACAAGCGGTCACCGGCTCATCCGATACGTCATCAAAGAAAGCTTGCGCTTGCTCCACAGCTATTTGCGGTGTGACACGAACCAAGTCGTCGTCTCCAAAAACCAACCTTGGAGACATCAGGGCGGCAAGCAATACTATGAATCCGACAATCACCTTTCTCGAATAACGCATTTCTTCCTCCATCCGTGCAGTAGGGAGATACGGTAACTAAATGATATTCGTGAGATAGTGCTATACGTTTGATATTGTTTTTACTGACACACTTTAAATCAGTGAAAGGTCTTCTTTTCGCCCTAAACGAGAAAAGGGTACTGGAGAAATCTCCGGTACCCTCACATTCCTCTATTTACTTGCTAGTCCTTAAACAGATAGCCCACGCCGCGGACGGTGGTGATGTGTGCCGCGATCTGCGGGCCCACCTTGGAGCGGATGCGTCGGATGTGCACGTCGACGGTGCGCGTGCCGCCGCAGTACTCAAAGCCCCACACGCGGTGCAGCAGCACCTCGCGGCTGTAGGCGCGATTGGGATGCGTCGCCAAAAAGCTCAGCAGCGAGTACTCCATCAGCGTCAGGTCGATGGGCTCGTTATCGAGTGTCACCTGGTAGGTAGCCAGATTAATCTCGAGGTTATCGATGTTGAGCACATCGTCGGCGGTGACGGTCTCCTCCTCGCCCATCAGGCGCTGCGCGCGAGCCTTGAGCTCGTTGGGTGTCGCCGTGGGGCATACAAAGTCGGCATGCGCGTGATTGGGCAGGCGCAAGGTACCGAGCGCCTCGTCGTCGACGATCACCAGCATGGGGACGCCGCCGCGATCGTCAAGCCACTTGGCAATCTGATCGATGCGGTCGCTGCGGATGCCATCTGAATCGAGAATCAGCAGGTCAAAGTCGTGCGCCGCAGTTGGCGAATCGGGGGTTGCCAGGCTCACCTCGACACCCAGGGTAGTCGTCAAGCTGCGGGCAAACTCGTGGAAGCGCGTCGTGCGCGCCATGAATAGGGCACTCTTTTCGGACATATCGGCCTCCAAAGAAATGAGCTCAATCGTACTGGAACAAGCCAGCGCGATTAGGAGTTCGCCAGGTAGTGCTTGATCTCCCACTCGGTGATCGTAGACTCAAACTTATGCCACTCGTCGCGCTTCTTTTTGAGGAAGAAGCTGTGAATGTGCTCGCCGAGGGCATCCTTCATAAACTGCGAGTCCTCAAACACGTCAAGCGCCTCTTTGAGCGAGCGCGGCAGCGGCGCGTAGCCGGCCTCGACCATCTGACGGTCGGTAAGCTTGAGCGTCTCGGCCGTGGCCTCGGGCGGGAGTTCCAGCTTGCGCTCGATGCCGTCCAGACCAGCCGCCAGCGTGACGGCGTTGACCAGGTACGGGTTGGCCATGGGGTCGGGACTGCGCAGCTCGATGCGCGTGGACAGCGGCTTGCCGGGCTTGTAGACCGGGATGCGGACCATACTCGCGCGGTTGCGCAGGCCCCACGTGGCGTACTGCGGCACGGAGTCGCCACCCGTGGTGATGCGCTTGTACGAGTTGACCGTGGGATTGGTGATGGCGCTGATCTCGCGCGCGTGCGCCAAGATGCCGGCCATGTAGTGCTTGGCGATTTCGGAGAGGTGGTACTTCTCGTCGTCCTCGCCCCAAAAGACGTTGTTGCCGTCGTGGTCGAACAGCGACTGATGCAAAAACATGGCGCTGCCGTCCTCGCCCGCCAACGGCTTGGGCATAAAGGAAGCGTGGCAACCGCTCTCGTAGGCCTGCTGCTTAATGATGAGTTTGGCCGTGGTGATAGCGTCGGACATGCTCAGGGCCTCGGCGTGACGCAGGCTCATGCCATGCTGCGAGCGACCGGCGGCGTGGAAGGTGTACTCCACGGGCACGGACATCTTCTCGAGCGTGAGGACCGTGTTGCGACGCAGGTCGCGGGCGGCATCGCTCACCGAAAGATCGAAGTAGCCCACGTTGTCGAGCGGCTCGGGGGTGTGCTCGTCGGGGAAGTAGTAATACTCCAGCTCGGCACCCACGTTGAGCAGGTAGCCGGCCTTTTCGGCCTTGTGGAACATGCGGCGCAGGGCATCGCGCGGATCGCCGGCGAAGGGCTTGCAATCGGGAGTGCACACGTCGCAGAACACGCGGGCGACGCCGTTATGGCTCGGCCGCCACGGCAGGATCTGGAAGGTCGAAGCATCGGGGAACGCCAGCATGTCGGCTTCCTCGGGCGTGGCAAAGCCCTCGATGGCGGAGCCGTCAAAGCCAATACCCTCCTCAAAAGCGACCTCGAGGTCCTCGGGGCTGATGGCAAAGTTCTTGAGGCGGCCGAGAATGTCGACAAACCACAGACGAACAAAGCGGATGTCACGCTGCTCTACGGAGCGGAGTACGTAATCGATGTTCTGCTGGTTCATGTCGCTCCCCTTTCTTTCGGGCGGGTTTCGACTGGTCTATATCGCAGATACTATCGCAGAAAAATGTTTCCGCAGGGTTAAAGCGTATCAAGCGCTCAAAAAACGTGTGCGAACAGGCGGTCACGAACGAATGGCTAGCGTTCAGATTCGGAAACAATTTGCCTACACGCTCGTTCCAGCGCTGGGAACTCCATCGTCACCGCATCCCAAACAACCGATCGGTCGACATTGCCGTAATCATGCGCGAGGTAATTTCTCATGCCGATAATTCCACGCCACTCAATTTCGGGATGAAGCCGCTGCGAGCGTTCCGACAACTTGCCCGCTTCTTCCGTCACCCTAAGCGCGCACATCAAAAGGGAGTCCGCCAACGCCCTCGTCCGCACGTCATTCGCATGCAGAAACTGGTCCTCGGTGATATCAAAAGCCTTGATGCGCTCGTTCGTTTCAGAGATGGCGTCCAAGACCTCTTGGGCGCGGAGGCCGTCTGACTTACGCGCGATCATAAAGGATCACTCCTTCGCGCTCGATTACCGCGGCAAAATCGGCATCAAGATGGTCGCTCGAGACAAGATCAACCTGCCTCCCAGTTTCTTTGCGCACCGCCTCGCCGAATGCCGACAACGCGAAAAGGCCAAAGCCCTGATCGCGATCGACTTCGAGACGCAAGTCAATGTCACTATCGGCACGCGCGTCGCCACGAGCATACGAGCCAAAAAGAATCACGCTTTTGATGGCGGGAATCGGGCTGGCCGCCTCACGGACAGCGGACTCAATCTGAGCGGTATCCAAAATGCTCGCCGCGACGCTTCCGCTCGCAGAGCTTTTACCGAGTGAAGGGACAAACGGCAGCGAACGCTCGCGCAGCATCTGTCTCATAAACATATTGACTGCAACAGACGAAGTCATGCCAAGTTCTTCGCACAGCTCGGCAAATGAATCTTTAATTGACGAGTCCACTCGCACACTCAGCACAGACGCAGCCATGGATACCTCCTGTATGACATTGTCTATATATTATCACACAGACTAGCGCGAGGTCGAAGCGCGGTGTTCGATGTGGCCGGGGATCACGATGCGCTTGGGAGCTAGCCTTGCGGCCTCGCCTACCGTAGTGGTGACAACGTCGATGCGCTCGGACAGACGCTCGACTACGCGCTCGGCGATGGCGACGGTGTCCTGCGCGGCCGTGGTCACGCCGCCAAAGAGCACGTGGTTCCAGGGGTAATCGTCAAACGTCGCGATCTTGAGGCCCGCCGGCAGCGAGGGGCCCAGCTGCGCCAACGCCTCGGTCAGACGCAGAAAGACCAGACCGTTGGCGGCGATAAGGCCAAGCTTTCTACCTGCGTACTCGCGGATGTCCTCGTCCAGGCGGCCGACGCCCGTGGCGCCACCGTCGGCCAGGGTGACGACCTCGCCGGCCAGGCCGCGACGCGAGAGCTCGTCGGCAAAGGACTCGGCGCGCTCGTGACGCACGGGGCTATCGTCGCTTGCCTCGGTGAGCAGGCACAGGCGCTCGCTGCCCGCAGCGGCCAAGGCGTCCACCAGGCCGGCGACCAGCTCACGGTTGTTAGAGGTCACCAGATCGATGCCGCCATTGGCAACATCGCGGTCGAGCAGCACAACAGGTAGGCGTCCCGCGGCCGCGGCGATTGCCTCGTTGTTGCCGCCGCAGGTGTTGACGACCAGGCCGTCCACGCCGGCATCGATAAGTCTGGTGAGCGACTCTGCCTCCTTGGCGGGGTCGTTGCCGCTAATGGCCGTCATGAGCGAGCAGCCGCGCGCAGCGGCGCTGGCGGAAAGGTCCTCAAGCATGGCGCTGGAGAACGGGTTGCTAATGTCGGCCAGGATCACGCCGATGAGATTGGTGCGCGAGCTGCGCAAATTACGTGCGGCGGCACGCGGGCGATAGCCGGTGCGCTCGATAACCGCCGCGATGCGGGCGCGGGTTTCCTCGGTCATCTGCCCGGAGCGGTTATTGAGGTAGCGCGAGACCGTGGCCGGGCTCACGCCCGCCTCGGCAGCAATGTCCTTGATTCTCATCTGCGCCATAGCGCACCCCGTTTCCCCATTGTCGGCAGTCTGAGCCATTTTAGGCATTTTTAATAATTTCGGTTGCAAAACGCTGTAGGTGAGCAGCATCGTTTTGCGTCTCGAGCAGATGCGATGATGGGCTAGATAGACGAGTCTTTGGACAGCTCAAAATAGTCGGGATGCAAGGCGATAACCGGGCCCTGCTCCTCGGGCATCAGATGCAAGTGCGTCTCTGCCAGGTAGCTCGCCGTATCGGTATCGCCCTTCTTAATGGCCTCGAGAATCCGGCGATGCTGTCGACGAATCGGCTCCCAATCCAGATCCTGCGACACCATACGCAACCAGTTATATCGCTCAAAATGCGTGTTGATGCTCTTCATCCAATCCCACAACATGTGACGACCGGCAATCGCAAAACACGTCTCATGGAACAGGTTGTCCAGATCGAAAAAGCGACGCGTTTCGCTATGGTCGAGCGACTCGGACTCGGCAAGAATCTGCCCGAGCCGATGCTTTTGCTCGGGCGTGGCGGCAGAGCAGCATTTAATGAGCACACTTCTCTCGAGTTTCTCGCGCAAGAAACAAGCGTTCTCGGCGCGCTCCATGCTGATCTTAGAGACGTAGGTGCCGCTCTTGGGACGCGTTTCCACCAGCTCCTGCTCGCGCAGACGCACAAAGGACTCGCGAATGGGTGTTCGCCCGATTCCCGTCTCTTTTTCCAGGCCAATCGCCGAAAGACGCGTGCCGGGCTTGAGCTCGGCATAGATAATCTTGGAGCGCAATGCGCTGTATGCCTGATCTTGCAGGCTCTGATAATGCTGGTGTTGTTCCATAAAGCTAAAGCCCTCGGATGAAGCTCACGGTTTGTCGAATACCACGTAATACTATCGCATCCCCCATCCCCTTAATTGCGGTGAAAGAGGCGGTGCTCACGTCGCCAGCACCGCAAGAGCGAGCGGCGGCATCCCGAAACCCGGGACACCACCGCTGTTTTGCTATCGGATGGCGCAGAGACGCCTCTCCTCATGCACCAAGGGACTGACTAGAGTTCGCAGGCCACCTTGTAGCCGTCGCCGATGGCGTCGCGGATGTTGCCGCACTTCTGGGCATCGCCCAGCACGTGGGTGGAGACACCGGCAGCGGCAAGGTCGTCGGCAAGCTTGGTATTGGGACGATAGCCCATGGCAAGCACCAGCGTATCGGCATCGGCGATGGTGTGGATCTGGCCATCCTTTTCGTACGAGATGGTGTCCTCGGTGATCTCGGTCACCTTGGCCTCGGTCAGCACGTGAACGCCCTTGGAGAGCATGCGCGTGATGAGCACCGCACGACCGGCACCGCCCTCGTTGGCGGCGAGCGTCTTGGTCATCTCGATAACGGTGACATCGCGATTGGCCGGCGAAAGGTCGTTGACCAGCGGGGCCAGGTAATCGGCCGTCTCGCAGCCAACGGTGCCGCCGCCCACGATGACGATCTTCTTGCCCGGGAAAGCCTTGCCGCCCAGCAGGTCGTCGGCCGTCATAACCTGCTTAAAGCCCTGCATGAAGGCCGGAGCGATGGGCTCGGCACCATAAGCCAGGACAACCTCGTAGCCCGCGTAGTCGCGCTGAATGTCCTCGGCCGAAAGCTCGGTACCAAAGACGCACGTGACGCCTGCCTCGGCTAGGCGACGGTACTGATACTTGATCACGCGGGTGAGCTCCTGTTTTGCCGGCGGAACGGCCGCGATACGCATCTCGCCGCCCGGCTCGTCCTGCTTATCCACGAGCACCACGTTGTGACCGCGCTTGGCGGCAATGTAGGCTGCCTCCATGCCCGCAGGACCAGCGCCCACAACAAGCACGTTCTTGGCCTCAGCGGCAGGCTCGTAGCCAGCCTCGTCGCGCTCCACGTCCGGATTGACGGTGCAGGAGATGCGCTTGCCAAACATAATGCCGTTCAGGCAGCGCAGGCAGCCGATGCAAGGGCGGATGTCGTCGGCGTTGCCGGCAGCGGCCTTGTTGCAGAACTCGGCATCGCACAGATTGGCGCGACCCATCATGCAGATGTCGGCGGCGCCGTCCTCGATCAGCTCCTCGGCAATCCATGCCTCGTTGATGCGGCCGACCGTGGCAACGGGAATGTTCACATGCTTTTTGATCTCGCGCGAGCAGGCGGCGTGCGAGGCCTGCTGCGTGCCGGCAGCGGGAATTGCAGAGCCGCGCTTGATGGTGGTACCGCCCGACACGTGAATCATGTCCACGCCGGCCTTCTCCAGGCGGCGCGAGACGTAGATCATGTCGTTGAGGGTCAAGCCGCCATCGGTGTACTCATCGCCCGAGATGCGGACGTCGATGATGAAATCCTTGCCGCAGCGCTCGCGAATCTCGGCGATAACCTCGAGCAAAAAGCGCATGCGGGCGTCGAGCGAGCCACCGTACTCATCGGTACGCTTGTTGTAGAGCGGAGTCAAAAAGCCGCCGAGCATACCGTGGGCGTGTGCCGCATGGACCTCGACGCCATCGACGCCGGCCTTCTGCATACGCACGGCAGCGTCGCCAAACTGATGCGTGAGCTCGTGGATCTCGTCGATGGTGATAGGACGCGGAGCCTCGCGGGCATAAGACGGGCCCACGAAGGACGGAGCAATGAGGCGCGGGGTGCCCGGAATGTTAAAGGCCATGTAGGCGGGGTGGAAGAGCTGCGGCATGATCTTGCAGCCGTACTCGTGGACGGCGGCGGCGAGCTTTTCCCAGCCGGGGATAAACGTGTCGTCGTAGCAGCACATGTCACCCGGCAGATAGGTATAGGTGGGCTCGACCGTCACGACCTCGGTGATGATCAGGCCCACGCCGCCCTTGGCACGGGCGCGGTAATGGTCGACCAAATCGTCGGTCACATAGCCGTGATCGGCCAGGTTGGTAGACACCGGCGGCATAAAGACGCGGTTCTTGACCTCGGTCGTTCCGACCTTGATCGGACTAAAGAGCATCGGGTAGAAGGAGGACTCCATGCAGGCTTCCTTTCGTTTGAGCCGCTCGGCGGCAGTTGCTAACGTACTTATCGTACCAGCAACTGCCGTATCCGCACTCGCTCGCACTCTCCACCTTCAATCCCGACCCTCACAAAAAGTTGCGGTGGGATACGGAGTAGATGAGGCTTTTGACAGACAAAACAGTCCGTATTCCACCGCAACTGATGGGCGGGGTGGAATTGAGGGCTCAGATAGTCAGTCATGCCCTCATCCGCCACTTCCTCACCTACAGCGCGCCGTCCAGCATAAGGTTCACCTTAAGCACGTTGACCGTGGGCTCGCCGAAGACGCCCAGGAATCGGCCCTTGGTGCACTGGGCGATGATCTCGCGCACCTCGTCTTCGCTCTTGCCCGTGGCCTTGGCAAGGCGCGGGACCTGGTACTCGGCGGCATCCGGAGAGATCTCCGGGTCGAGGCCGGACCCCGAACACGTCACCAGGTCGACGGGCACAGCGTCCATATCGGCATCGGGGTTGGCGGCGCGAATCTTCTTCACGCGCGCATCCACAAGCTGCCGATACTTCTCACTCGCCGGGGACAGGTTGGACGGGGCACCATACGCCATGAGCTCGCCGTCTTCGCCTTCGACAATTGACACGTTCTGGATACGACCCCACATGTGGGCTTCGTCATCGAAGTTCTGGCCGATGAGCTCGGAACCCACAACCTTGCCGTCGACCGTAATAAGCGATCCGTTCGCCTGGTACGGAAACGCAAGCTGCGCGACGCCGGTCACGACGAGCGTATAGCCCAGGCCGCAGACAACGGTAAACAGCGCGAACACGCCCAGTGCGCGCGATGCAACACCTTTGAACATACAAACCTCCGTCTACATCATGCCAATGCCGAACAAGGCCAGCAGCATGTCGATAATCTTGATGAATACGAACGGCGCCACGATACCGCCCAGACCCCACACCAGCAGGTTGTGGGTCAGCAGCTGGCCGGACGAAAGCTCGCGGTACTTCACGCCTTTCAGGGCGGCAGGAATCAGCGCGACGATGACCAACGCGTTGTAGATGATGGCGGACAGCACGGCAGACAACGGGCTGGTGAGCCCCAGGATGTTGAGGGCGTCCAACCCGGGGTAGATTGGCGAGAATAGCGCCGGGATGATGGCGAAATACTTGGCGACGTCGTTGGCGACCGAGAAGGTCGTGAGCGAGCCGCGGGTCATGAGCAGTTGCTTGCCGATACGCACGATATCGATGAGCTTGGTGGGGCTGGAGTCGAGGTCGACCATGTTGCCGGCCTCCTTGGCAGCCTGGGTTCCCGTGTTCATGGCCACGGCGACGTCGGCCTGGGCGAGCGCCGGTGCATCGTTGGTGCCATCGCCGGTCATGGCGACCAGGTGGCCCTCGCGCTGGAACGCGCGGATCTTCTCGAGCTTGCCCTCGGGGGTGGCCTCGGCCAGGAAGTCGTCCACGCCCGCCTCGGCTGCGATGGCGGCCGCCGTGAGCGGGTTATCGCCCGTCACCATGATGGTCTTGATACCCATGCGGCGCAGGTCGGCGAACTTCTCCTTAACGCCGGACTTGATGATGTCCTTGAGGTACACAACGCCCAGCACGCGGCAGTTCTTGGTCACGACCAGCGGGGTGCCGCCAGCCTTGGCGATGCGCTCGACGACCTCGTCGCACTCCTGGGAGAACACGCCGCCGGCTGCCTCCACATAGGTGCGCACGGAATCGGCAGCGCCCTTGCGGATCTCATTGCCCTCGTAGTTCACGCCGGACATACGCGTTGCCGCGGTGAACGGGATGAACTCCATGCCCTTATCCTCGAGCGTGCGGCCGCGCAGACCGAACTGCTCCTTGGCGAGCACGACGATGGAACGGCCCTCGGGGGTCTCGTCGGCCAGCGAGGAAAGCTGGGCGGCATCGGCCAGCTCCGCGGGATCGACGCCGTCGACCGGGATGAACTCGGCGGCTTGGCGGTTACCCAGGGTGATGGTGCCGGTCTTGTCGAGCATGAGGATGTCGACGTCGCCGGCGGCCTCGATGGCGCGGCCGGACATGGCCAGCACGTTGGCCTCGTTCAGACGGCTCATGCCGGCGATGCCGATGGCGGACAGAAGGGCGCCGATGGTAGTGGGAGCCAGGCACACGAGCAGCGCCACGAGCGTGGTCACGGCCGTGGGGTTGACCATGTCGTTAAGACCGACCGAGAAGCAGGAGTAACAATACAGGGCCAGCGTGACCAGAATAAAGACGATGGAAAGGGCCACCAGGAAGATCTCCAGAGCGATCTCGTTAGGGGTCTTCTTGCGCGCGGCACCCTCGACCATCGCGATCATCTTGTCCAGGAAGCTCTGGCCGGGCTCACTGGAGATCTTGACGATGATCCAGTCGGACAGCACCGTGGTACCGCCGGTAACGGCAGAGCGGTCGCCGCCGGCCTCGCGGACCACGGGGGCGGACTCGCCGGTGATGGCGGACTCGTCAACGGAGGCAGCGCCCTCGATGACGTCGCCGTCGCCGGGTATCTGCTCGCCGGCGCGTACGATCACCAGGTCGCCGCGCGTGAGCTCGGTACCGGGAACGACGGTGAAGTGCTCCTTGTCCTCAACGGACTCGATGCGATGGGCCTCGACATCCTTCTTGGCCGCACGCAGAGAATCAGCCTGAGCCTTACCGCGGCCCTCGGCAAGCGCCTCGGCGAAGTTCGAGAACAGGTCGGTGAGCCACAGGATGACCGCGATGGCGACCACATAGTAGGTGGGCACACCCGCGTCCCGCACACCGAAGATGGAAGCGACGGCCAGGACGGAGGTCATGACGGCTGAAAGCCACACCAGGAACATGACCGGGTTTTGAATCTGGACGCGAGGGTCCAGCTTGGCAAACGAGTCGCGGACCGCGCGGCCCATCATGTCTTTTTGCATAGTCATAAATCTGCGCCCTCCTTTACGCAATCATCTGGAAGAACTCGGCAACGGGGCCAAGCGCCAGGGCCGGGAAGAAGCTCAGGGCACCGATCAGCAGAACGATGAACACGAGCAGGAATACGAACATGCCGTTGGTGGTAGACAGGGTACCGGCGCTCTCGGCGACCTTACCCTTCTTGGCCAGCGAGCCGGCGATAGCCAGCGTACCGATGATGGGCATGAAGCGGGCGAACAGCATCTCGAGGCCGAGCATGACGTTGATCCAGGGAATGTTGCAGTTCATACCTGCAAACGCCGAGCCGTTGTTGCCGCCGCATGAGGTGAAGGCATACAGCACCTCGGAGAAGCCGTGCGCGCCACCATTGTTGAGCTGGTCGGCAAGACCGGGCACCATGCAGGCGATGGCCGAGCACACCAGAATGGCAAACGGAGTTGCCAGGCACAGGACAACTGCCCAGCGCATCTCGCCCGGCTCGATCTTCTTGCCCAGGAACTCGGGCGTGCGGCCGACCATAAGGCCGGCGATGAACACTGTGAGGATGGCGAAGCCGATCATGCCGTACAGGCCGCAGCCCACGCCGCCGAAGACGACCTCGCCCAGAGCCATCTGGAGCATCTGGACAAAACCGCCCAGCGGGGTGTAGGAGTCGTGCATGGAGTTAACCGAGCCGTTGGAAGCGGCGGTGGTGTAAGCCGACCACGTGGAGGAGGTGGCGATACCGAAGCGGCTCTCCTTGCCCTCCATGTTGCCGCCGGCTTGGCCGTCGGTCATCTCGATATTGACCGCTCCGCCATCGGCCAGCTGCGGGGTGCCCGCATGCTCGTTGACGGCGATGATGCCGGTGAAGACCACCAGCAGGATGAACATGGCGGCAAAGATGGCCTTGCCCTGCTTGGTGTTCTTGACGCCGATACCGAAGGTGAAGCAGCAGGCAGCCGGGATCAGCAGCAGGCTGGTCATCTCGATGATGTTGGTGAAGGCACTGGGGTTCTCATACGGATGGGCGGAGTTCACGCCGAAGAAGCCGCCGCCGTTGGTTCCGGACTGCTTGATGGCGACCTGAGGAGCCGCAGGACCCTGGGGCAGGAACTGCTCGGTGACCACGCGCGCGCCCTCGACAACCTTGCCGTCGACCTTGACCGTGTCGCCCTCGATCTGGGCGCCGTCGAGGACGCTCCAGCCGCCGTCTGCATTAGGCTGGACGGCGACGGGCTCTACGAGCTCAGCCTTCTGAGCCGGCTGGAAGTTGGAGATGACGCCACCGGCAGCCAGGCAGATGCCGAACACGAGGTTCAGCGGGATGAGCACATACAGGACGGTGCGGGTGAGGTCGACCCAGAAGGAACCCAAGCTCTGCTCCTTGACCTGACGGAAGCCGCGAATCAGCGCGAACATGACCGCGATACCGGTGCCAGCGGAAACGAAGTTCTGCACGGTGAGACCCATGAACTGCACAAGGTAGGACAGGGTGGTCTCGCCGGAGTAGGACTGCCAGTTGGTGTTGGTTATGAAGGAAGCAGCCGTATTGAACGACAGGTCCCATGGCACACCCGGCAGGTGCTGGGGATTGCCTGGCAAGAAGGACTGAAGCGCTTGAAGTGCCACAAGGACCACGAGGCCGATCCCCGAAAAGACCAGCACGCTCGCCAGGTAGCGCCTACACCCCATCTGCTCTGCCGCGTCGATGCGAAGCAGACGATAGACGCCACGCTCCACAGGAGCAATCACAGGCGACAGGAACGTATGCTCACCATCCATGATATGGGCCATGAACCGACCGAGCGGAACGGCCAGGACGACGAGCACGGCAAAGTACAAGATGTACTGAATCGCAGCGTCCATAGTTTACGAATCACTCCTCATCAGAATGTAGATGTAATAGATAAGGAGTCCAATGCAGACGACTCCGATAATGGGAACGAGGATGTCCATTACCGCCCCTTTCACGCGCGGTCCGATGTCTCGGACGCCTGCTCTCGCAAGCGTCTGGGGACAGTAAACGCTTCTAGGGATTAAAGAGGCGTGAGTGCTGGGGCTCACGACCTTAAGATGCCGTAAAGATGCAGGTAGAAAGCACTATTGCGGCTGCAGTGCGCCTATACTCGACCTCGCGAGCATACAGTGGCGTCCTCGCCGCGTATGCACGCATGGACAACGCTTCAGAAAGGCTACGCTATGCAGCGCGACGCATCGGACACTCGCGTCAATCCAGACCTCATCCTCAAGGCAATTGAGAAAGACGAGGTCGCCGATGACGCTCGAACCAGCCGGGGACACCTCAAGATTTTCTTTGGCTACGCTGCTGGCGCAGGCAAAACCTATGCGATGCTTCAAGCCGCCCACGCCGCCAAGCGGCGAGGTGTCGACGTCGTCGCGGGATACATCGAGCCGCACGAACGTCCGGCAACTGCCCATCTTGCACAAGGGCTTGAGAACGTGCCCTGTAAACTCATCGAGCACAACGGCATTGCGCTCAGCGAGTTCGATCTAGATGCGGCTATCGAACGCGCCCCTCAGCTCATCCTTGTCGACGAGCTCGCCCATACGGATGCGCCGGGGTCTCGCCACGACAAACGCTATCAAGACGTCGAGGAGCTTCTACATGCGGGCATCGACGTCTATACGACCGTGAACGTTCAGCATATCGAGAGCCTAAACGACATGGTTGCATCCATCACCGGCGTTGTTGTGAGCGAACGAATCCCCGACCGTATCTTCGATGATGCCGACCAGGTCGAACTCGTCGACATAGAGCCCGAAGACCTACTTGAGCGCCTTCGCGCCGGCCTCGTCTACCGTCCCGCACAAGCCGACCGAGCGCAACAGCATTTTTTTACCGTCGAGAACCTCACCGCACTCCGAGAAATCGCGCTGCGCCGTTGCGCCGATCGCACCGGCCACCTCACAGACGCCGCACGCGTGCTGGGAAACCGTGACTACTACACCAGGGAGCGTATCTTAGTCTGTGTCTCACCGGCGCCGACCAATCCCCGCATCGTCCGTGCCGCCGCACGCATGGCGAAAGCGTTTCGCAGCGAGCTCGTCGCCCTGTTCGTAGAAAGCCCGCGCACGCAATCCATGAGCGATGATGAGCGCGCCAAGCTTGCAGACAATATCGCCCTAGCCGAGCAGCTCGGAGCACATATGGAAACCGTCTATGGCGACGACGTCGCGTTTCAGATCTCCGAGTTCGCGCGCCTGTCGGGTATTTCGAAGATCGTCATGGGGCGCACGGGCGAGCACAGCAGCGTCCGTCAGGCCCTCTTTGGCCGCAAATCTCTCGTAGAACAGCTCATAACATTCGCCCCGAACCTCGACATTTACATCATTCCAGACCAGTCGACTCCGCCCTCCCGACCCAAAGGACGCCGCCATGCGCTCGCTCTGCAGCCGCCCAGCAGCCGAAACGTGCTTCGCACGCTGGCCCTCTCTCTTGTCGCCACGGCGATCGGCACGACTTTCCGCCATCTGGGATTTGCCGATTCCAGCATCATATCCCTCTATATCCTCACGGCCCTGCTGACCGCCGTCACCACGACGGGGCGTATCTGCACGATCGTATCGAGCGTGCTCTCTGTAGTGCTTTACAACTTCTGCTTCGTCACGCCTCTGTTTTCGCTCGCCAGCTACGACCGAAGCTATCTGGTCACGTTCGGCATCATGTTCGCTACCGCTATGGTCGCCGGCGAGTTAACTGCGCGCATCGCCGACAATGCCCGTACCTCCGCCGAGAACGCATTCAAAACGCGCGTACTCCTCGAAACGAACCAGCTCTTACAGCAAGCCCATAGCGCGGAGGAGTGCGCCCGCGTCGCCATGAACCAACTCGTCAAACTGCTAAAACTCGACGTGGTCTTCTACCCCGCCGAACACGGCACGCTCGGCAAGGCGCTCTATGAGTCCGCTGGCACCGAAAACCGATCCGCGTCGCTGCTCACCGACTACGAGCGCGCCGTTGCAACCTGGACCTTCACCAACAACAAGCGCGCGGGCGCAAGCACGCGGACCCTGCCTGAGGCGCGCTGTCTCTACCTCGCGGTTCGCACCGGCGACAAGGTATTCGGTGTCATCGGCATCGCCCTGGAGGGGCGCGAGACCGAAGCCTTCGAGCATTCGATCGTCCTATCTATCGTAGGTGAATGCGCCTTGGCGCTCGAAAGCGACCGAGCGGCGCAAGAGCGCGAAGAAGCTGCGGTCTTGGCGAAAAACGAGCAGCTGCGCGCCAACCTTTTGCGCTCCATCGGCCACGATTTGAGGACACCCCTCACGGCTATATCCGGATCTGCGGCAATCCTTCGAAAGAGCGACGAGAAGCTCAGCCTCGAACAACGCTGCGATCTTGCCGATGCCATCTACGACGACTCCCTCTGGCTTATCGATACCGTGGAGAACCTCCTCGCCATCACACGCGTCGAGGATGGCACCATTTGCCTCAACTTCACATCCGAGCTCATCGACGAGGTCATCGAGGCCGCCCTCAGCCATGTCGCCCAAGCATCGCATGGACGTACCGTCACCATCGAGCACACTGACGACATCCTGCTGGTACGCATCGACGTCCATCTCATCATGCAGGTGCTTACGAATCTCATCATGAACGCCTTCAAATACACGCCCGAGGACTCGACTGTCACCATCAGCGCACGTCGCGAGGGTGCGTTCGTCGTGGTGGACGTCGCAGACGATGGGCCGGGTGTGGCAGACTGCGACAAGCCCCATATCTTTGAGCGCTTCTTTACCTCAGGCAATACGCGGCCCGTGGATTCGCGTCGAAGCATCGGCCTTGGGCTGTCGCTCTGCCGCTCCATCGTGGAGGCGCATGGCGGCGTCATCGAAGTTCGCGACAACCACCCCCATGGGGCCGTCTTCCGTTTTACCCTGCCCGCTGAGGAGATCGAGATTCATGAATAATGCCGCTAAGCCACGCATCCTCCTGGTCGAAGATGACCTGACCGTTCAAAACCTCGTTTCGACCGCGCTTAACCTCCACGGCTATGTCGTGAGCAAGGTTTGCAACGGCCAGGCCGCCATCATGGATGCGGTGTCGCACGGCCCCAGCCTCATCATGCTCGACCTCGGCCTTCCCGACATTGACGGTATCGAGGTCATCACGAAGATCCGAAGCTGGTCGGCAGTCCCCATTATCGTCATTTCGGCGCGCACCGAAGATTCCGACAAGATTGCAGCGCTTGACGCAGGGGCAGACGACTACCTCACCAAGCCCTTTTCTGTGGATGAGTTGCTCGCGCGCGTCCGCGCAAATTTGAGGCGCTCCTCGATGGCGTCGAGTGAGTCGACAGAAGCGAGCACGTTCGACAACGGTCCGCTGCATATCGACTACGCCGCGGGATACGCGACGAAAGACGGACGCGAGCTCTCGCTCACCCCAACCGAGTACAAATTGCTCGTCCTTCTGGCGAAAAACGTCGACAAGGTGCTCACCCACACCTTCATCACCCGCGAGATATGGGGCACGAGCTGGGACAGCGATCTGGCGAGCCTGCGCGTGTTCATGCGCACCCTGCGCAAGAAGATCGAGGCAGACCCCTCTCACCCTAAGATGATTCAGACGCACATGGGTGTCGGGTACCGCATGCAGCGTCTCTAGCCCACCCCACAAAAAGTTGCGGTGGAATACGGAGTAGATAAGGCCTTTGACAGCCAAAACAGTCCGTATTTCACCGCAACTGATGGGCGGGATGGAGTTAGAGGCGCAGGTAGTTAGTCATGCCTTCGACGGCGAGCTTGGCGCCTGCCACGGCATGGACCACGGTGAGCGGGCCGTTGACCACATAGTTAGCGATACCCCAAAATCACTCTTCAACTCGCCGCGCTCGCCGTCAAATGTGCAAAGCGCCCCGCGAACGGATGCTCGCGGGGCGCCTGGATGCCTGGACCTTATTTGATACCGCGGCCCAGGTCTTCGGCAATTTTGTCCACGCCCTTAAGTGCGGCGCACGTCTTTTTGTTGGAGCAATGCCCCGTGCAAACGCCACCCTGAGCGCAGTCGGCGCAGGTGCCCTTGCGGTAGATGCGCACGCACACGGCGACAAACGCAATACCGATAACAGCCAGTACAACAATATCGATAGGTGCCATAGCAAGCCTCCTCTAGTTAGCCACCACTTACTTTACCCCATTCTCCACCTGCCAATAAGGGACAGGTTTATTTTGGTCGGTTTTATCTGCGGAAACGCCACATCTCCCCCACCAAAAAGCCCGAGTGTCGCTGGGACACCCGGGCTCGTGGAAAGGGGCTAATCCTTATTCGGACTTAAGCGGAAACTGCGGCGGAAGCAGTGTTGGTCTCGTCCTCGTCGGTCCATGCATGCTTGGGCATGGGACGGAAGATCTGGAAGAGCATCGCAACCAGCAGAACGATGGCTACAACCGTCCAAATACCAAACTGGCCAAGGACAAGCAGGTTGTAGAACTGGTTGATGAACAGGCCGATCACCCAGGCAAAGGCGCACTCGTAGCCGATGGCAATCGCGGTCCACTTGCCGGAGTCCATCTGGTTGCGGATAGTGCCCATGGCGGCAAAGCACGGGGCGCACAGCAGGTTAAAGGCGCCAAAGGCAACGCAAGCGCCCATAGTCGGGAACATGCCGGCGAACGCGGTCCACAGGCTCGGGTCGGTCTCGGCGGCGTCGGCAACGGACAGCAGCGAGCCGGCGGTAGCGACGACGTTCTCCTTGGCGACGAGGCCCGAGACGGTGAGCGCGGTGGCCTGCCAGGTGCTAAAGCCAAGCGGGGCGAAGATCCAAGCGACCAGGTTGCCGAGCATGGCAAGCACGGAGTAGTCCATAAACTCCTCAGGGATGCCGTCCATCGCAGGCAGGAAGCCGAAGGAACCGTTGTAGCTACCAAAGTTGGAGAGGAACCAAACCACGACGGTGGACGCGAAGATGACCGTGCCGGCCTTCTTGATAAAGGCCCAGCAGCGCTCCCATACATGCAGCGCCCAAGAGCGGATTGCCGGGAAGTGATAGGCGGGAAGCTCCATAACGAACGGCGTCGGGCGACCGGCGAAGAGCTTGGTCTTCTTGAGCATGAGGCCCGAGGCGATGACGGCAAAGACGCCCAAGAAGTAGAACAGCGGGCTGATCCATGCGGCGGTGGTGGAAGAATCGCCGATGATGGAACCCATGAGCAGAGCGATGATCGGCAGCTTGGCGCCACAGGGAATAAACGTGGTGGTCATGACCGTCATGCGGCGGTCCTTCTCGTTCTCGATGGTCTTGGTGGCCATGACGCCGGGGACGCCGCAGCCCGAGGACACGAGCATGGGGATGAAGGACTTACCGGACAGGCCAAAGCGGCGGAACACGCGGTCCATGATGAAGGCGACGCGGGCCATGTAGCCGCAGTCCTCCAAGAAAGACAGCATCACGAACAGCAGGAACATCTGCGGCACGAAGCCGAAGATGGCGCCCAGACCGCCGACGATACCGTCACAGACCAGCGAATCGACCAGGCCACCGTCCTCGGTGCCGCCCGCCACAAGGGCATCGTGCACCACGGTGGTAATACCCGGAACATAGGGGCCGTACTGTGCCGGGTCGACCGAGTCGGCGGCGTCACCCGCAGCCTCGACAGCTGCGTCGTAGGCGTCGCGGCCCTGGCCGAGCACATACCAACCGTCGGTGCCAAAGAGCTGGTCGTTGGTGAAGTCGGTCACCGTGCCGCCCAAGGTAGAGACGGCAATGTAGTACACGCAGAACATGATGACCACAAAGATCGGCAGGCCCAAGATACGGTTGGTAACCACACGGTCGATCTTCTCGGAGGTGCTCATCTTGGCCGGAGCCTTGGTGAGGCACTCGTCGATGATGTGGGCGATCACGCCGTAGCGCTCGCCGGTGATGATGGACTCGGCGTCGTCGTCGCAATCCTGCTCGCACTGGGCGACCAGCTGCTCGACGCGAGCGGCCTTCTCCTTAGTGAGGTTGATGAGCTTGCAGGCGTCCGCGTCGCGCTCGAACAGCTTGACGGCGTAGTAGCGACGCTTGTTGGCGGGAACGCTCGCCGGCAGGTTGTTCTCGATGTGGTCCAGAACGTCCTCGATGGAGGAATCGAACTTGTGCTCCGGCACCTGGCCCTTGGAAGCGGCAGACTTCTTGACCTGCTCGAACAGCTCGTTGATGCCCTTGTTCTTAAGGGCCGAGATCATCATGACCGGGCAGCCGAGCTTCTTGGAGAGCTTGTCCGTGTCGATCTTGTCGCCGTTCTTCTCGACCAAGTCGGCCATGTTGAGGGCGACGACCACGGGCAGGCCGGTCTCGATAACCTGAAGCGCCAGGTACAGGTTGCGCTCGAGGTTGGTGGCGTCGACCACCTGGACGACGACATCGGGCTCGCCGCTCATGAGGTAATCGCGCGAGCATTGCTCCTCGGGGCTGTAGGGGGAAAGCGAGTAGATGCCAGGGAGGTCCGTGATGGTAACGTTCTTGTCGCTTAGGAGCTTGGCTTCCTTTTTCTCAACCGTGACCCCGGGCCAGTTGCCAACGTAGCCGTTGGCGCCGGTGATCAGGTTGAAAAGCGTGGTCTTGCCGCAGTTGGGGTTACCCGCCAGTGCGACATGGATCTGAGAATCCGCCATTCAATCCTTCTTCCTTGTGTGCCTGCGCTGCTTTCTCCGCGCGGGCTGGATAATGTGCTTCAAAGATGCTGCATTAAGTTAGAAAAACCTAACTTTATCTGCAGAAATATGCGCCGCGAGTCCTTACTGAACCTCGACGACGGCGGCCTCCTCCTTGCGGATGGAAAGCTCGTAGCCGCGCACGTTGATCTCGACCGGATCACCGAGCGGCGCAACCTTCACGACCTTGAACGAAGTGCCCTTGATGAGCCCCAGGTCCATAAGGTGGCGGCGAAGCGCACCCTCACCGTGAAGCTTGACGATGGTGGAGCTCTCGCCCACCTTAACGTCACCCAACGTCTTCATTTACTTGTCCCCCTTTCAGCTTTTTGCGAAATGCTGCGAACTAACCGACGGTCATGATGTGCATGGCAACCTTGGAATCGATACCAAAGCGTGCACCCAGCACCGTGACGATGATATTGGCGCCACTCGAGCTCACCACGTGGATCTCGTTGCCCTCGACAAAGCCGAGGTCCTTGAGATGGTGCTTCATATCCTCATTGCCCTTTACGCGAGACACGCGCACGGTTTCGCCCGCTTTTACCATCGAAAGCGGCATAGCCGGCATCTGCGGTCCGCAAGACATGAGTGAGCTCCTAACGTCAGTTCGTCCTCAACATCGACGCAGCAAAAGTTAACCACGTCTATGTTCGCTATAGTAAACTAGCACGTGGTTAACTTTTTGGAAAGGGTCCCCATTTAGATTTCGAAAAAGTTTCCTATACGAAACAAAAAGGCGCGGCAAAGAGCTGTCCTTTGCCGCGCCCTGTCATGCTTAGAGCGAGAGGTTTCTGATCGATGTGACGCAGGAAGCCTCGTCTACGCCCGAAACGCGGAAGATGATGTCCTCGCCGCACTCGCCGTAGAGAGCCATGAGCCCCATTACATCGCGGCCGTCGGTATGGCGATCGCCGATACTGACCGATACGTTGCTACGATGCTTGGCAATGATGTCGTAAAGCAGCGCAACCGGGCGGGCATGCAGTCCCAACGGATCTTTAATCGTCTTTGTAAACTCGACCATGTCCCCTCCCGCGGCATCGCACATTCGGCCGGCAAACCCAACCACGTGGTAGTTATTGTAGCGTTAGATGCTTGTCGAGAGCTCCTCTGAACACCTCGTGGGCAAAAAGTGGCAAATATGAGTACTGTCACCGATTTAGTAGCAGCAAAATCGCGAGCAAAGTGCCTGCTTTGAGCGATTCGAAGAGGTTGAAAGCCGTCAAACGCCCTTTAAAGGGGGTTAGATAAATTGATTTTGAGCCCGTTTTTGCTCAGAACAGGCCGAAAAATATGACACCTCTTTTGCAACAGTACTCATATTTGGCATTTTTTGACCACGGGGTCCAAAACCATGCCCCAAAACACAAAAGGAGGGGCCTCGTAAGGCCCCTCCTTAGGAAAGGGAATCGATTTATTCCACAGCCGTAGATTAATCCTAGCCGCTACTCCATCATGTCGAGGACGGAGGGGCGAAGCTCGTTCTCGGCGGCCTCGGGATCGGTCTCGCGCAGGCGGTTGATGTAGCGGTTGTACCACATCACGGCAAGGCCCAGGAAGACAACTACACCGCCAACGTTGTAGACCAGCGTCAGCCACAGAGGCTGATCGAGCGGAATGGTGCCGCAGATAAGCACGAAGCAGAAGACAACGAGCAGGAAGGCGGCAATGACCAGACCGAAGGTGCGCGAACCCATACGGAAGTCGCGGGGCGCAGCGTCGAAGTTCTTGCGCAGCATAAAGTAGGCAAGCAGAATCAGCAGCGGCGGGAGCAGAGCGGTGGCAGCCGTCATGTTGGTGACAATCATGAGCAGGTCGTCTAGGTTGCCGGAGCCCAGGGCCGGGATGATCAGGATGGGGACGACGATGGCGAACTGCAGCCAGGCAGCGCGGGCAGGAATGCCGTGCTCGTTGAGCTCGACGATCTTGCTACCAAAGACGCCCTTGGGGATCTCGGTGAAGAAGACCTTGATGGGAGCAGAGGTCCACATCATGAGGGAGCCCAGCGTGGCGGCAAGAAGGATCAGGCCAATGACGCGCGTGGACACTTCCATGGGAATGCCAAAGTGGGCAAAGACAGCGCCGAATACGTCGAAGATACCGGTGGAGATGGCAACGCCGCCCTCGGGAATGAACAGGTTGACCAGCAGCGAAGCGCCTGCATACAGAAGGCCGATGGTCAGGCCGGCGATAACGACGGTGCGCACGAAGGCCTTGACGCCACCCTTAAGGTCGTTAAGGAACACGCCGACAGACTCAGCGCCGCCAACGCCCTGGATGATCCAGGCAAGCGTACCGAAGAAGCCCCACATAGTTGCGAAGTTGCTCGTGTCGGGAGCCATGTTAGCGGGGGTAGGAGCCGTAGCGAACTCGACGCCGCCAAAGGCAGCAGCCAGGGACAGCAAGATGAACACGGCAGTCAGGCCGAGAGCCGCGGTCGAGCCGAAGGAGGAAATGGAGCCGATCCACTTAGCACCCTTGGTCGAAACCCACGTGGCGATAGCAAAGACGACGATCTCGATAATGGTGATCCACAGCTGCGAGAGCTCGGCATTGGCACCAAAGAACACGTAGCTCGCGTAGATGATGACGTTAGGCAGGACGGACGCAAAGTAGAACAGGTTAACGAACCAGTAGCTAAATGCCGTCAGGAATGCCCAGCGACCGCCCATCGAGGTCTTGACCCAGGCGTACACGCCCGACTCGGAGTCCTTGTTAAGGCCGACGAATTCGGCGGTAACCAGGGTATAGGGGACAAAGTACAAAAGCGTAGCGAAAAAGAACGACGGCGCAGCTGCCAAGCCGATGGCCGCGTTGTTGTTGATGATGTTCTTGATACCGAACACGGCGGCGACCGTCATGCCCAGCAGAGCGAACGAACCAATCGTTCCTCGTTTTTCAGAGCTCATAAGCCCTCCCAATCATCCGTTATATCTCATCTAAAACCGTCCGGACTGCAAGCGCAATCGTGGACGGCGCACCTGCTAAGGGGAATGGGGAAAAGGGAGTCAACAAAGCCATCCCCCTTAACGGCGCGAAGCAAACGTCCAAACGGACGAATACTACTTGTTGGGGAAGGAATAACCTTCAACCGTCACGTGCAGTACCACGACGCGGGAATCCGCGGCATCGGCCACGACACGGTAGGCCTCGTCAATTTCGACGACGGCAACGCCGCCGGCGGGAATCGTCACGGTCTCCCCCGCACCCTCAAAGCGCTCGCGATCATCGATATCGCTGTAAGCACGGATGCAGGTGAGGTCTGCCTTGGGGGCAACCTCGACGGTCAGGTCGCCGTCGAGCGGAGCGAGCACGGCATGGTAGCGACGGTGACCGACCAGATCGGCGGTAGCGGCCTCGCGGGCATAGACCCACCAGTACACCAACGAGTCGCCGATGGAGTAAGCCACGTCGTGCTGCAGGTCGGCAACGCCATCGAGCGCCTGACCGGTGCGCATCCACTTCTTGACGGACTTCATCTGAGCGTCGAAATCGGCGCGCGAGTTAAAGACATGCATGACTTATGCCTCCTTAATGGGTGCCAGCGCCTGAGCCAGATCGGCAGACGTCAGCGGTCGCAGGGACACCTCAAAGCTGAAGCTCTCAAAACGGGTGCGGTAGGAATCGAGTACCTCAGAACCCCAAGAGTTCGAACCAAGGCCGAGCAACTGGTCGTTGATGTTGACCGTGACCGTGTCGCCCTTGACAAGGTCGTAGACGTGCTTGGCGTTATCGATAGCCTCGCAGCTATAGGGCCATGCCGAGAACGAGAACGGGTTGGAGGCGGCGTCAGCCGGACGCGTCACGACCAGACCGTCACCGTGGCTGGAACGCAGGGCGACCCAGCGGGTGCCCTCGCGGTTAGCGCAATCCTGAGGCATCACGTAGGGCGTGAACATGTCGTCGACCGTGGTGCGGTAATGACCGACCGGGTTGGCGCGCAGCGAGTCCGGATAGTTCTCGCCCGGGCCGTGGCCATACCACTCGACGGCACGATCGCAACCGGGGACCTCGAAGGAGATGCCGATGCGCGGGATGATATCCGAGTAATCGCCGTAGGGCTCGCCGGAAACCTTGAGGTCGACGCGACCGCTCGGAAGCACGGTGTAGACGAGCTCGACGCGCATGCCGAACGCGCGGACGGGAGGAGCGATACGCTGGCTCACGGTAACGACGACCGCATTGCCGTCCTGCTTCCAAGAAACCTTGCGGGTAGACGTCTGCATCACATCGATGAAGTTGTCCTTCCACAGGGAGTCATACTCCTGAGCGTGGTTGTCGACGAGCGGATGCCAAAAACCAACCTGGGGACCAGAGGCCATGACGTCGCGGCCGGATGCCTTCCACTCGCTCACGGTACCGTTTACCTTGCTGAAGGTCAGCTCACCGTTGAGGGAGTGGATGCGGATCTCCTGCTCGGTCTCCTCGACCGTAAGCTCAGGACGAGCGGGGGCCGCGATGGCCGGCGCCGGATGGTTGGCGATGGCAAACTGGCTTGCGCCCAGTTGGAACATCGGCTCGCACCAGGCGTGAGCCGCCATGGTGTAGGCGCGCACGGTCAGCAGGGTCTCGCCTACCGCGGCCTCGCGAATCACCAGCGGAAGCTGGACGGACTCGCCGGGGGCAACCGCACCGGGCATGAGCGTCTTGCGACAGACCACGTCGCCGTCCACCAGGGTCTCGGCCGACAGGCAGACATCCTCGAGGGTGGTGAACCAACGCTTGTTGGTAACGGTCAGCTCGCCTGCCTCGGCGTCATAAGCCATGCGAATCGGGCAGATGACCTGGCCGTACTCGGTAAGGCCCGGGCTCGGCTGCTGCCAGGGGAACACCATGCCATCGATGCAGAAGTTGCTGTTGTTGGGGTAATCGCCGTTGTCGCCACCATACATATCGTAGGCAACGCCGTCCTCGGTCACAGCAGCCAAACCGTGGTCGCACCATTCCCAGATAAACTGGCCTTGGATGCAATCCCAGAGATCGAAGACCTCCTGGTACTCGGACAGGCCTCCGGGGCCATTGCCCATGGAGTGGCCGTACTCGCAGTTGATGCGCGGCTTGGGGAACGGATGCTCACCAAAGTCGTTCATCTGCGACACACGGGAGTACATCGTGGAAATGACGTCGACGGTATCGGCGTTGCGGTCCTCCTCGTAATGGACCGGACGATCATCGAGCTCGTGAGCCTTGGCGTACATCGCGCGGATGTTGCAGCCATAGCCGCTCTCGTTGCCCATCGACCACATAATGATGCAGGCATGGTTGCGTTCCTGCATCACCAGGCGCTCAATGCGGTCGACGTAGGCCGGCTCCCATGCCGGGTCGTCGGTGACCAGGGCGATATTGCCGATATTCTCGAAGCCGTGGCTCTCCATATCGGTCTCGGCGACCAGCATGATGCCATACTCATCGCACAGCTCGTAGAAGCGAGGGTCATTGGCATAGTGAGAGGTGCGCACCGCGTTTATGTTGTGCTGCTTCATGAGCTCCAGGTCGCGGCGCATGCGATCGAGGCCCACGGCGCGGCCCTTGTGATCGTCGTGATCGTGGCGGTTGACGCCATGCATCTTAAAGTAAGTGCCGTTGAGGTAGATATGATTGCCCTCGACCGTCACCTCGGCAAGGCCCTGGCGATGCGGAACGTACTCGCTGACCTCGTCACCGTCGTAGACCTCAAACGTAAGGTCATAGAGGAAGGGGTCCTCGGGGTTCCAGAAGTGGGCATCGGCAACGCTGCACTCGGCATGGCCGTCGACGCACTCGCCCGTAGCGACCACGCTCTCGCCATCGCTGAGCGTAAACACGACGCGGGTAGCGCCCTCGGCCACCGTATCGAGCGTGATCAGAGCGGCATCGCCCTCGCGGTGCGTGCGGAACCTAAAGTCGACCAGGTGCGCGGCGGGACGCTGCATAAGGTACACATCGCGGAAAATGCCCGAGGCCCACCACATGTCCTGATCTTCGATATAGCTGCCATCGCTGTACTGCAGAACCTTGACCGCAAACAGGTTGTCGCCCTCGACGAGCGCGTCGGTCACGTCGAACTCGGCAGACAGGCGCGAACCCTTGGTCATGCCGATAAACTGGCCGTTGACGTACAGCTCGCCATAGCTCTCGATGCCGTCGAAGCGAATGATCTCGCGGGCGCCGGCAGGAACGGCGGGAAGGTTGACGATGCGCTGGTAGACGCCCGTGGGGTCGTCGGAGGGAACGAACGGCTGATCCACCGGAAACGGGAAACCCTCGTCGGTGTAGGCAAGGTTGCCATAGCCGTCTACCTGCCACAGGTGCGGAACCTCCACGTGATCCCACTCGGACTTGTACGTGGAGAGCTCCTCGTTGGAAACGGCAGCAGGCCCCTCAAAGAGGTGGAACTGCCACGAGCCGGACAGCTGGACAAACCCGCGCGACAGCTCGCGGCTGTACGTAGCGGCGAGATCGGCGGTCTCGTAACCCATAAAGCACGCATGGGGTGCCAGGCGGTTCCTGTGGGTGAGCGCTTGGTTTTCCCAATCGTTAATGGCGTCCATGGTGATGCTCCTTCGTCATCGTAGTGATTCTTGTGCAACCGGTTGTCCTTATCTTACGGGCGATGCAAAAACCTGTGCAACCGGTTGTCCGCTGAACGGTCGATTCTGCCGGATTAACGGTGCAACCGGTTGTACAACCGCCTCACTTATGTCACCCTGAGTATCGAAACTCAACGCAAAACATCGTTCTTAAGCTCGTAGGCAACCGCCACGCCCGCTGATATCTCACCCACACGAGACGTATTCGATTGCGGCTTGGTTGCAAAACGACACCTGTCACCGGATATCATGAACGCTGTTCAGGTGCACTATAGTAAGCTGTATCCGCACCAGCCCGTATCAGTGACAACATCGACCGCATTTTCCAGGAGACGCCATGACCCAACCAGTTCGCACCGCACCTACGCTTGCCGAGGTTGCCGCAGCTGCCGGCGTGTCGCGCTCCACGGCCTCACGCGCCCTCAACGATTCGCCCCGCATTAGCGAGGAAACCAAAAAACGCGTCCGCGCAGCGGCCAAGGAAGTCAATTTTGTCCCCAACGCTCGCGGCCGAGCGCTCGCTGTCGGGCGCACGGAAATCATCGCCGTGCTCGTGACCGAGCCCCTGAGTGAGCTCTTCAGCGACCCCACCTATAGCGAATTTTTGAGCGGCATTACCGAGGAACTGTCGGAGTCGTCCTATCTGCCCGTTATCTTGCAGGCGTCTTCTACGCATGAGCGCAACCGCGCACGCGAGCACTTTGAGCGCCGCTCGTTCGACGCCGTGATCGACGTCTCCCCCTACAAGGGCAGCGAGCTGCTCGAGGTGCTGCGCGAGCTGGGCGTACCCACCGTGTTGTGCGGCCAGCTCGAGGGCCACCCCTATCGCGATGTGTTCTCGACAGTCTACTCTGACGACGAAGAGGGTGGACGCTTTGCGGCACTCGCTATGAAAGATCGCGGGCGCAAAGATATCGTCGCCGTGTTGGGACCGCAAGACAACCCCGCTGTTGTCGACCGCCTGCGCGGCTACCGCACCGTCCTGGGCGAAGACCTCCCAGGCGCAAACGTTATCTATACCGGCTGGAACAGCGGAGACGGCTATCAGGCCGTGCACCAGATCCTCGCGCGCGAGATTGCTTTCGATGGTGTGCTCTGCGGATCGGACCGTATCGCGGCTGGCGTCATCACCGCACTCAACGAGGCAGGCCTATCCGTTCCGGCAGACGTTTCTGTCGTCGGCTTCGACGATCACGAGATTGCGGCGCGCTGCGTCCCCGCGCTCACGACCGTCCGCCAGCCCCTGCGCGAAGAAGGCCACATGGCCGCCAACATTGCGCTCGACATGATCAAGGGCGCCGAGCCCACCACCTCCGTGATGCACATGCAGCTAATCCAGAGAGACTCGCTATAAGAAACTGGGACAGGCTTTCCGCCAGACAGTTGTTGCGGAAAGCCTGCCCCGTTTTGAGTGCTCATTCTGGGGCACAGTTTCCGTTAGACAGCTCAACCGGAAACTCCGCCCCATTATTTTGCCGAATTCTGGGTCGCGCTTTCCCAGAGGATTCCCTTTGGGAAAGCGCGACCCGTTCTGGACACAGATTCCGGGTCGCAGTTTCCGCGACGTCCGGTCACCCCATGCCCTCACAATCTCGGCGTATAAAAAACGAGGGAAGGCACACGTCCTTCCCTCGTTACAGGCAATAGGTAGCCGCTTGCCTACATCAAGCGCAGGCTGACGTCCTTGAGCTGGGCGCCGGAAACGGCACTCGGAGCGCCCGACATGAGGTCGGAGCCGCTGGCCGTCTTGGGGAACGCCATGACGTCGCGGATAGAGTCGGAGCCGGTGAGCAGCATGCACACGCGGTCCAGGCCCAGGGCGAAGCCGCCCATCGGGGGCGCACCAAACTTGAGGGCCTCCATGAGGAAGCCAAACTGAGACTCGGCGCGCTCCTCGGTAAAGCCCAGGAGCTTGAGCATGGACATCTGCATCTCGGCGTTGTGGATACGCATACCGCCGCCGCCGGCCTCAAAGCCGTCCATGACAAAGTCGTAGGTGCAGGAACCGGCTGCCAGCGGGTCGGCCTCGATCTTGGCGATGTCGGTCTCGGTCGGCAGGGTGAAGGGCTGGTGCTCGGCAGCATAGGCCTTGCGATCCTCGTCCCAGTGGAACAGCGGGAAGTTGACGACCCACAGGAAGTCGTGGCCCTCGCGCTTGATCTCGAGCGCGTTGGCCATGTGGGAACGCATGCCGCCCAGGATCTCGTCAGAGAGCAGGCGCGGACCGGCGGCGAACATCACAAGGTCGCCGGGCTCGACGTTCATGCGCTCACGCAGAGCCGCCATCTCCTCGTCCGAGAAGAACTTGACGATGGGGCTGTTGATGGAGCCGTCCTCGCGGAAGGCGATCCAGGCCAGGCCCTTGGCGCCAAACGTGGAGGCCACGCCGGCAAGCTTATCGATCTTGGCACGCGCCCAGGCGCCGGCGCCCTTGGCGTTGATGGCCTTGACGACAGAGCCCTCCTCGTTTGCGGCGGTCGCAAAGACCTTGAACTTGGAGTTGGCAAAGATATCGGTCAGGTCGACCAGGTGCATGCCGTAGCGGGTGTCGGGCTTGTCGGAGCCATAGGTGTCCATGGCCTCCCAGTAGTTCATGCGACGCAGCGGCGTGGGCATCTCGACACCCATGCGGCCGAAGGCATCGGACAGGACCTCTTCGAGCGCGCTCATGACATCGTTCTGGTCCACGAAGGACATCTCGATATCGACCTGGGTGAACTCGGGCTGACGGTCGGCACGCAGGTCCTCGTCGCGGAAGCACTTGGCAACCTGGTAGTAGCGCTCGACGCCACCGACCATGAGCAGCTGCTTCAGGAGCTGCGGGGACTGCGGCAGGGCGTAGAAGTTGCCCGGCTGGATACGGCTGGGAACGATGAAGTCGCGAGCGCCCTCGGGCGTGGACTTGAACAGGGAGGGCGTCTCGACCTCCATGAACTCACGGTTGTGCAGCGCCTCGCGAATGGCAAAGGTGAAGTCGGAGCGCAGCTTGAGGTTGGCCATCATCTCGGGACGACGGAGGTCCAGATAGCGATAGCGCAGACGGGTGTCCTCGCTAGTCTCGATGCCGTCCTCGATCTGGAACGGCGGAGTGACGGACGTGTTGAGCACCTCGGCGTGATCGGTCAGGACCTCGATCTCGCCGGTCGCGAGCTTGGTGTTGGTGGTCTCCTCGCCACGAGCGCGCACGACGCCGTGAATCTTGATGGGCCACTCGGGACGCATGGTCTCGGCGATCTTAAAGGCATCGCCATCGGAGTGCTCGGGGTCGAAGGTGAGCTGCGTGATGCCCTCGCGGTCGCGAAGGTCGCAGAAGATAAGGCCGCCGTGGTCACGGCGACGGCTCACCCAACCGGTGAGGGTGACCTCTTCGCCCACGTTCTCGCGGCGAAGCTCGCCGCAGGTACGGGTGTGCATGGAATGCTCGTCGATGGGACGGGTCTGGCTCATACCAGTGATCCTCCTTTATGGATCTGTGCCGCCCCGTGTCGTTCCGGGCGGCGTCGTACAGATTTGCCCAGCCTGCGTAAACCGCGCAGCCGGACATGGCGTTCTATCTTATCGCACCTGTGTCGATGTGCCGCGGAAAAGTAGCTCATGCCCAAAGACTTGACGGAGACGAAACAATTGGTGCACCGCGGCCGTCGCCAAGGCGTGCCACGTGCGACAATGTGCCCCAATACAACTGCACTCGGAAAGGCCCGCCATGACTGCACGCCTCATCGTTATGGATATCGACTCCACGCTCATCAACCAGGAGGTCATCGATCTTTTGGGTGAGGAGGCCGGCGTGGAAGAACAGGTAGCGCAGATCACCGAGCGCGCCATGCGCGGCGAGCTCGACTTTAAGCAGGCGCTCGAGGAGCGCGTGGGGCTGCTTGCCGGCCTGGACGAGAGCGTGTTCGAGCGCACCTTTGCGCGCGTGACGTTTACCCCCGGCGCGCTGGAGCTTGTGCGCTCGGCGCACAGCAAGGGCTGGAAGGTCGGCGTGGTAAGCGGTGGCTTCCACGAGGTCGCCGACAAGATCGTAGCCGCTGCAGGCATCGACTTTTGCCTGGCCAACCGCCTGGAAGTCGTGAACGGCAAGCTCACGGGTAAGCTGGCGGCAGACATTGTGACCAAGGAGTCCAAGCTTATCCAGCTGCTGGATTGGGCAGTTGAGTGCGGCGTCGATATGGCCCATACCGTCGCGATCGGCGACGGCGCCAACGACATCCCCATGATTCAGGCCGCGGGCACGGGCATCGCGTTTTGCGCCAAGCCCAAGACGCGCGAGGCCGCCCCGTTTACCATCGACGAGCGCAACCTGATGCTCGCTATGGACATCATCCTGCGTGACTAGCCGATCCGTCTATCAATTGAATCAGTCTGTCCTATAGTTTCCGAACAATTTTGTCTTAGTGTTCGGAAACATACCCTTTGAGTGCTAGACTTTGCGCCGTCGAAGGGAACATATATGGATAAGCGAGATCTTGAGCAGCTGCTGAGCGATGTTGCCGGCGGGGCAGTCACCCC
>DXLV01000001.1:76470-83827 GCA_019414545.1 Collinsella sp.
GGCTCCGACCGCCGATTTGGGCTTTGCGCAGCTCGATCTTTCGCGCGGGGTACGCCAGGGAGCCGGCGAGGTTGTCTACGGCGCCGGTAAAACCGCCGAGCAGATTGCCGCCATTATCGAGGCGCTGCGCGATGCCGGCCAGGAGCGCATCCTGGTCACGCGCCTGGACGCCGAAAAGGCAGCCCGTACCTCGGAGCTCCTCGACAACGGCATCGACCTGGGATATGTCCCGGACGCACAACTCGCCCTCGTGGGCGGCAAGCCCTCCCCCACCGGCAACGGACGCATCGTCGTCGCCTGCGCCGGCACGAGCGACCTGCCCGTTGCCGAGGAAGCCGCGTTGACGGCCGAGTTCTACGGCAACGAAGTCGATCGCCTCTACGACGTGGGTGTCGCCGGCCTGCACCGCCTGCTTGCGCATGCCGAGGAACTTGCCCAGGCACAGGTGGTCATCGCCATCGCCGGCATGGAGGGCGCCCTGGCGAGCGTCATCGGAGGCCTGGTGAGTTGCCCAGTCATCGCCGTCCCCACCAGCGTGGGCTATGGCGCGAACTTTGGCGGCATGGCCGCACTGCTCGCCATGCTCAACTCCTGCGCCAGCGGCGTTTCGGTCGTCAATATCGACAACGGCTTTGGTGCCGCCTACCAGGCAAGTCTTATCAATCATCTGAGCGCCGGCACGTCCTGCGCCCGCTAAGGAGCATTTCATGTCCAACCATCAGCACACGCTTATCATCGACGGCACCTCGGGCATCAGCGGCGACATGACCGTTGCGGCCCTGCTCGACCTGGGCGCCAGCGAGGAGCACCTGCGCGAACAGCTCGCCACGCTGCCGGTCGGCGGCTTTGAGATTGCCGTTACACGCGTAAACAAGCATGGCATCGACGCCTGCGACTTTGATGTTCAGCTGGCAGAGGAGCTCGAGAACCACGATCACGATATGGCCTGGCTCTACGGCAACGAAGCAGCTGTCGAGCATATGCATGAGCATGAGCACCACCATCATGACCATGACGAGCACGAACACGAACACTGCCACGAGCATGACCATGAGGGCCACGGTCATGGCCACGAGGGTCACCATCACGCCCACCACCACCATCACCACCGTTCTTTGGCGGACGTCACCGCCATCATCGATGGCTCGCAGCTGAGCGATGGCGCCAAGCGTCGTGCGCTCGCCATCTTTACCGCGCTCGCCGCCGCCGAGGCCAGGGCCCACGGCAAAACGCCCGAGACCGTCATGTTCCACGAGGTGGGCGCCGTCGACTCCATCGTCGACGTCTGCTCTGTCGCCATCTGTCTCGATGACCTGGGCATTGAGGACATCGTGGTTGAGTCGCTCTCCGAGGGTCACGGTACCATCCACTGCGCCCACGGCCTCATGCCCATCCCGGTGCCCGCCGTCGTCAACCTATGCCAAGCAGGCAATATCGCCCTCACGCCCGCACCAGTCGCCGGCGAGCTCGTGACGCCCACGGGCGCCGCCATAGTCGCCGCACTGCGTACGTCCGAGCACCTGCCGGCCCGCTACCGCATCGAGGCCGTCGGCTACGGCGCCGGTAAGCGCCCCTACGAGGGTTGCTCCGGCACGCTCCGCTGCCTGCTCGTTGACGCGGACGCATAGCCATGGATGCCCGCAAGGCCAAAAGCCGCGCCGCGATCGTCGCGGCGTTCTCCGAGCTCCTGCGCGAGGAGGACTACAGCAAGATCACCGTCGGCGACATCATCGCGCGCGCCCACGTAGGCCGCGCGACATTCTACGGCCTCTTCAAGAGCAAAGATGACCTACTGTCCGAACTCGTGAGCGACATCTGCACCCACGCCCTCGACGATGATGGCACGCCGCTCGATGATCCGCTCGTACAAGTCGAGCATATCCTCAACAACCTCTGGGAACGCCGCCAGGGCGTTCGAGCCCTCGTAGCCGGCGCCGGCTCACGCGTCTTCGCCGACTGCTTACGCAAGACCATCATGTCACGAGCAGCCGAAACCGTCCCTACCGACCCAAACGGCCCCGCCGCCACTATGGACCGAAGCTTCCTACTACACCACATAGCCTCAAGCTTCGTAGGAATGGTCCAATGGTGGGCCTGGCACAACTTCGAAGCCGACAAAGCCGACGTAGCCAAAGACTACCTATCAGCCATACAGCCCCTCTTCAGCTAAGTAAGGCCCCCATCCCAAAGCGCCATCCCAACAAAGCGCCCCTCCCATCCATATTCAGATATATATGTTGGGTTGCTTGTTCCAACGCGACTAAGATCCCGCAGCTGGCCGCATGGGGTAACTTCCCAGCGCATTCCGCAGGACGAAAGAACCCCCGCCGCACGAAGTGCGCAGCGGGGGTTCTTTCATGTCCGAGGACGCGCTGGGAAGTTACCCCATGCGGCCAGCGGACAACTATGTAGCCTTGGACTAGAACATGCCCAAGAAACCATGCACAAACAGCGCGGCCACAATAGCACCGACAAACGGCGCGATGCCAGGAACAAGCAGGCCGTACTTCCAGTTGTTGTCAGCCTTGTTCTTGATCGGCAGCACCTGATAGGCCATGCGAGGACCAAGGTCACGGGCCTGGTTCATGGCGAAGCCAGTGATGCCGCCCATGCCCATGCCAACGGCCCAAACGATCAGGCCAACGCAGATGGCGAGCATCAGAACGTTCTCGCCGGCGCGGCTAGCGGCAGCAAGGATGGCGCTGATGAACACAAAAGTGCAGATAGCCTCGCAGAAGAAGTTACGGGCATAGTTCGTACCCTCGGTGGTGGGGTTGGTCGAGAAAATGTTGCGCTGGGCAATGGGGTCGACGACGCCCTCGGAAGCCTTGAACTCATCGGCATACATAAACCAGGCGATTACGGCGCCCACAAAGCCGCCGAGCATATCGGCAATCATGAAGGGGATGCAGCTGCCCCACGGCACCAAGCCGACGATGCACTGGGCAAGCACCATGGCGGGGTTCATGCACACGGCGCCGCCAAAGACAAACAGGCAGACCGAGATGCCAAAAGACCAGGTGGTGATGGCAAACATATGGCCGGAGCCCTGATACTTGGTGCCCTTGAGCACGGTATCGCAGTGCACGCCCACGCCAAAGACGATCATGAGGGCCGTCGCGCCGAATTCGCAGAGGAGTTTGGTAAGCATAAAACCTTATCTTTCTTGTCGGTTATAAACGATTCGTTTAGGCCGCGCACTAGTGCTGCGCAACAACAACGCCCAGGCCATCGGGAATGACGGCAACCTTGGTATCGGCACCCTTCATCTCAAAGGCGAGCTTGAGCGCCTCCTCGATAGTGTTGACCGGCGTCATGTGCATATCCTTGAGCATCTGGTGATCGCACAGATCGGTGACCATGATCACAGGGTGATGCGCCAGGATGCGGGCAAAGATCTGGCTCGTCCACTGGTCGGGCAGGGTCTCGTCCTTGGGACGATCGATGCAGGCGCGCTCAAACTCCGCCGGATCGTTGTCGGCGATGTTGTGATAGAAGCCCTCGCCACCGTGACCGTCGGCACAACCGGCGACGTCGATGATCACGCCGCCCTCGGGAAGCGTGGCCTCGGCAGCGCACATGCCCTTCACGGCCTGATAGATGTTCTGATCGAGCGGGTAGCCGCCGTTGGTGGTGATGGCGATCTCGCACTCAACGGGCTCAACGCCAGCAAGGCTCTTCACGAACTCACAGCCAGCCTCGTGCGCCTTGTGGATGTCGCCGGCAAAGGAGCCGATGACCTCGTGCTTGCCGTTGAGCACCACGTTGAGCACAAAGGCAAGGTGAGCCATCTCGGCGGCGGCGAACATGTCCTCGCTCACGTGGTTGTGGCACAGGTTGCCGGCACGCGAGTGGGAATCGTTCACAAACTGACCGTTGTGGTTGTACATGATGGTCTTGTAGCTGGCGATGCCGGGCAGGACGGACTTGCGGCTACCAGAGAAACCGGCAAAGAAATGCGGCTCAATGAAGCCCTCGGCAAGCAGCAGATCGCAATCGGCAGCAATCTTGTTGATGATGCACTCGCCACCAGAAGGCAGGGTACCGATCTTTTTCATCATGCTGTCGTCGGTCGCGACATGCATGACGATCTCCTCGTTAGCGACGATCTCCTCGCCGTACTTGTTAACGAGTTCCTCGTGCGTCGAGGGGCGATGCATGCCGGTCGCGACCAGGATGCGCACACGTGCCTCGGGAGCGGCAGCGTGGATGTGATGCAGCAGAATAGGCATCGTCACACGCGAGGGAACGGGACGCGTATGGTCGGAGCTAATGATAACGATATCCTTCTTGCCAGCACAAAGCTCCTCGAGCGAAGGCGAGCCATAAGGGTTGGCAAGCGACTCCTCCACCAGCTCTTCCTGCGATTTCGTGGTCTTAAACTCGTTTTGATGACCTTCCATCACACCCGCGAAGTTCTTATCCTCGAGTTCCAGATGCAACGTCTTGTGGTCAAACGGCAGTTCACATTCAAACAATGACGAGCGCCCTCTTCCTTTCAACTGACACACTAGATAAACCGTTGGAAGGATACGCCGCTCACCGAAAAACACCACCGTCTACCGACTCATTAACACAACGTTCATATTTGACCCATAACAAAACGACCGCGATCCCAAACAGGACCGCGGCCGCCACAGTCGTAAGGCGAGAAGCGCCAAATGCGCCACCAGGATAGACCCCCTCCAAAACGCGCGAAGCGCGCCATTCTTCTCCTCAACTCTAATCCCTGAAGACCGAGGACGAAGGGACCCGATGGGTTTCCCTCTGAATGCATTCCGCAGCACGAAGCCCCCTTATCCGCAGCTCCGAAGGAGCAGGATAAGGGGGCTTCAAGTGCGAGGACGCATTCAGAGGGAAACCCTTCGGGTCCCGGTGAGAGCCACAGGGCTATCGATTACCCCGTGTTTTGCAATCCTGCCGAGACGCCGGTCACAGTCGAAAGAATCAGGCTCATGTACTCGGCCTTCTTCTCCTCGGCCATCTCGTCCTGGTTCATACGCACCTCGCGAAGGGCGCGGACCTGGGCGATGGACAGGGCATCGACATAGGGGTTACGCACACGAACGGCGCAGCCGAACACGCGACGACGCTGCAGCGGCCATTCGTCACCGACGATGGCAAGGACCCACTTACGGGTGAGCTGCATCTCGGTAAAGACCTTCTCGGACAGATCCTGGCGATCGCCCAGGTGCAGATACATCTTGGCGATGCGCTGGTCGGTCTTGGCAATCGACATCTCGATGTTGTCGATGAACGTGCGGAAGAACGGCCACTCCTGGTAGGCAGCCTTGAGCTGATCAAGATCGCCCAGCTGCTCGCAGGCGGTGCCCAGGCCGTACCAAGCGGCCAGATTGATGCGTGCCTGGCTCCAGCTAAAGATCCACGGAATGGTACGCAGGTCGTCGAGCGACTTGGCGCCCAGACCGCGCTTGGCGGGACGCGAGCCGATCGGCAGCAGACCGACCTCGGTCAGCGGCGTCACGGTCGAGAACCACGGTGTAAAGTCCTCGGTGTTCAACAGGTCCAGATAGCGCTCATGGCTTACTGCGTTGAGCTTCTCCGCCATATCCCAGAACTTCTGCGTGGTCTCGGTGTTGGTCTTCTCGACACTCGGGGCCGACTGCAAAAGCGTTGCGGCGGCAACGGACTCAACATGGCGCTGGGCCAGCGTGCGGTTGCCGTAACGGGCAAAGATGACCTCGCCCTGCTCGGTGAGCTTAAAGAAGCAGTTGACCGAACCCTTGGGCTGAGCCAGCACGGCCTTGTTGGCCGGGCCGCCGCCACGGCCCACGGCGCCGCCGCGACCGTGCATGAGCACCAGGTCGATATCGTTCTTCTCTGCCCACTTGGCGATGCGCTCCTGCGCGGAGTGCAGTGCGAGCATGGCCGTGGTAGGACCGGCATCCTTGGAGGAGTCGGAGTAGCCCAGCATGACCTCCATGCGGCGGTCGGTCTGGGCAAGGCGCTTTTGCACCACGGGCAGCGTAAGCATCTGGTCGAGCACGTCGACGCAGCCCTCGAGGTCCTCGAGCTGCTCGAACAGCGGGATCACGTCGAGCTCGGGGACATCCTCCTCGTGTGCAAAGGACAGGTGGGCAAGCTCAAAGACGTCGGCCACATGCTGGGCGCTCTTGGTAAACGAGATGATGTAGCGGTGCGCCATCTTCTTGCCGTAGCGCTTCTGGATGGAGCCGATAGCACGGAAGGTATCGATGACCTCACGTGTCATGGGCTGCAGGTCGCCATGGATACCGTTCTCGTGGATATCCTTGAGGGCGCGGGCGTGCACCACAGAGTGCTGACGGAACTCCATCTCGACCATATGGAAGCCGAAGGACTCGACCTGCCAGATGATGGTCTGGACCGGGCCGTAGGCAGCACGGACGGCACCGCAGGCGGCCAGCGAGCGCTGGACGACGCGCAGGTCCTCCAGGAACTCATCGGCGCTGTGGTACATGGTGTCGGTGATGCGACGGACGGTGGCGTTGAGTCGGTCTGCCATGACGAGCATGACGGCGCGATGCGGCTCGTGCTCGGAGATCAGCTCGGCGCGTGCCGTGTACTGGGTGCTCATCTCGACCTGATGGTTCCACAGGTTGATGAGCTCGGCAGACGGCTTGCTGTAGGTGGCCTCGAGCGTGAGGTTGCGGCCGATGCGGCGGCACTTGTCCTCGAGCTTGAGCACCATATGGGTGAAATACTTGGCGGCGACCTCACGGCTCACCTTGGCGGTGACGTTAGGGTTACCGTCGCGGTCGGAACCGATCCAGCTGCCGGGATGGAAGAACGCCGGGCACAGCGGCGGCACGGTACCGGCCTTGTCGCCCAGCACCCAGTCGTCAAAACGACGATAGATGACGGGGATAACGTCGAACAGCGTGTTATCGAAGATGTCGATGATGGTATCGGCTTCCTCGACCGGCGTGGGCTTCTTGAGCGCGATGGGGCTCGTACGCACCAGGGCGTCGATCTCCTGCAGCATATGGCGCTCGTTCTCCACCAGGTCGGAGCCGCCCAGACGCGGACGCTCCTCCAGCAGGTTGGAGATACGGCGAATCTTGCCCTCGACGGCCTTGCGACGGGCTTCGGTGGGATGTGCGGTAAAGACAGGGTGGAACTCAAGCTTGCCGAGCAGCTCGTTGGCACCCTCGACACCCATCTCGTTTACCAACTGGTGATAGGCGACGGTGAGTTCGTTGGCGGGATCGACCTCGGTATCGGTCGACGCACCGGCGTCGCGCTCGCGCAGCTGCGCCACACGGTAATTCTCCTCCGACAGGTTTGCCAGATGGAAGAAGCTCGTAAAAGCGCGGACGATAACCTGCTGTTTAACGAGCGGCAGGCTGTCGATCAG
>DXLV01000001.1:83837-109517 GCA_019414545.1 Collinsella sp.
CACGGCGGTGGGCTCGTCGGCAGTGGGCACGCCCTGCTCGTCGACGGACTCGTCGGCAGCACGGCTACCGGGGTTGCCGGCATTGGCCACAATCTCGGCTGTCAAAATCTTGTCGAACAGGTCCGCGATCTCGGGATCATACTCGCTAAGCACACGGCGCTCCAGGCGCAAGAACAGCGCCAGATTGTCGCGCAGCTCCTCGGGGATCTCGATCTCGGCGAGACGCTCCTTGGACTCGGCATTCGAGCCGATTCGGTTAACGAGGCGGTTGACCACGGCAGCGACGCGCGCCGCGGCTTCGGGTACAGACTGGTTGCTTAGGTTCTCAGCCACGTTTCCTCCCATTCCTCCTTCTATGCACGTAACATGCGGTATCCATTATAGGCACTCGGCAAAAACTTTCGGAGCTGATTGCGCTTTACCACACAAAAGTATTTTCTGCATTGCAAGGGTTTTTGCCCCAAATGGTCGTATTTCTCGGTGGACGGCATATGCAAACGGGGGCATTCCGCATAAATGCGAAACACCCCCGTAACAATCGCTCGCAATGAGCTGGGCACCTCAGCGGCACTACAGCTCAAAAATCATGCGCTACAGGCGCTCGCGAACCGCCTCGACCACGTTGGCCAGATCGACGAGGGCCTCGTCATGGCTCTCCATGTCGCGCACCTTGACCTTGCCGGCGGCAAGCTCGTCGCCACCCAGGACCAAAATGAGCTTGGCGCCAACCTTGTCGGCCTGCTTAAACTGAGCTTTGAGCGAACGACCCTGGTAGTCGGCCTCGGTCACGATGCCAGCGGCGCGAAGCTCCTGCGTGATGGCAAAGACGTTCTGGCGCAGCTCCTTGCCGGCATTGGCGACGTAGACGCACGGGGCCTCCTCGGCACCCAGGTCGCTGCCAAAGGCCTGCAGGGCCAGCAGCGCACGCTCAAAACCGACGGCAAAGCCGACGCCTGCCGTGGGCTTGCCACCCTCGAGCTCGACCAAGCCGTCATAGCGACCGCCGCCACCGATGGAGCCGACGCCGGCGCCGGGAGCCTCGACCTCAAAGACGGTACGGGTGTAGTAGTCCAAGCCACGCACCAAGGTGGGATCCTCGACATACTCGATACCCGCCGCATCCAAATAGCGCTTGACCTGCTCGTAGTGCTCGCGGCACTCATCGCACAAGTTGTCGCCCATCAGCGGTGCGTCGGCCATGATCTCGCGGCAGTGGTCGTTCTTGCAGTCGAAGGCACGCAGCGGATTGAGCTCGGCGCGCTCGCGGCACTCGTCGCACATCTCGTCGGCGTGATCGAGGATAAACTGCTTGACCTGCTCGCGATAGGCCGGACGGCATTGGGCATCGCCCATCGAGTTAATGAGCAGACGGAGCTTGGAAAGATCGAAACCAAGGCGCTTGTAGAACTCCATGAGCATGATGATGCACTCGGCGTCTGCTGCCGGATCGGGAGCGCCGAGCCACTCGATGCCCACCTGGTGGAACTGGCGCAGGCGACCCTTCTGGGGACGCTCGCCACGGAACATGGCCTCGGCATAATAAGCCTTAAACGGCGTGGAGCCCTGGGGCACCAGGTTGTTCTCCACGACGGCGCGCACCACACCGGCCGTGCCCTCGGGACGAAGCGCCAGGCGCTGCTTGGGCTTGAGCTTGCTATCGGTGCCCTCAGCAAAGACGCGCTCCAAGTTGGCGCCGCTAAAGACGCGGAACATCTCCTTGCGCACGACGTCGGTCGACTGGCCGATGCCGTGGACAAAGACGTCCACCTGCTCGATCGCGGGCGTCTCGATGGGCTTAAAGCCAAACGGCTCGAACACGCCGGCAGCGATCTGCTGCATCTTTTGCCAAGCGCGCATCTCGGCGCCGATAAGGTCGCGGGTTCCCTCCGCCTTCTGTGCCTGCATGGGCAAACACCTTTCTTTTGTATCGCGTCATAGATAATGGACATTATACGGCACAAAGCAGCACCGCGGCGGCGCGTCTGACCGAACGAGGGTATGGGGACTCGTTCGGCCAGACACGCCGCCGCGGTAGCCACGGACGAAGCGGACAAGCGGCAATGCGCTTTGGCCTATCTACTCCCCCGCCACGCTCGCGCGCAGCTTGGCAGCGATGGGCTCGGACGCCAGCAGGAACACGAGCATAATCGCGGAGCACACCAGGCACACGATCCAGGTGCTCGCAAAGGAGCCCGTAGCGTCGAACAGCACACCCGAGACGATGGCGCCCACGGTGCCACCGACCATCTCGAGCGAGGTAATGGTGCCCGTGACCTTGCCCAGGTCGGCCATGCCAAACTGCTTAGACGCAGCGATTGTGGGCGTTGGAGATGTTGTACTGCGCAAGGGAAATGCCCAGGTCGCTGACGATCAACGGCTGGAACAGGCTCATGCAGTTGACGAAAATCGTGTAGCACGTGGCCACGATCACGAAGCCAGAGGCCACCACGAGCCAGCCGGGGAAGAACTTACGCTGCTGGGACATGCTGCTCCTTATTTTACAAACGAATAGCCGGCGCCGGGCGCCGGTAGTGCCCAAGATTGCCTTGAAAGACAAGGTTGGGTGCTACCGGTGGTCGGCGATATAGCCCAAAGCGACGGCGGTATAGGCCGCGGCACCGAGCGGCAGTTCGGCATCGTTAAAACGCGCCTTGGGATGATGCTGAGCAAAATGCTCGTCCGTATCAGTCACGGCAGCGCCCACGGTAAAGTACGCACTCGGGATCTCGCTCGAGATCAACGCGAAGTCCTCGCTCGCCATGGCGTGGAACAGCGGCAGGAAGGCGGACTTGGGCAGCACCGCGCCCACGTAGCCAAGCGACGCCTGCGTCATATCGTCATCGAGTACGAGCGGGGGAACATCCGAGAGCGTCTCAATAGTCGCCGGCGTACGATAGGTCGTGGCAACGCCTTTGACGACCTCCGCGATGCGGGCCTTGAGGTGCTCCATGAGCTCGACATCGAAGCCACGCAGCGTTCCCTCGAGCACACAAGTATCAGGGATGACATTTGCGGCCTGGCCGCCGGCGAACTTGCCAACGGTAAGCGCGACCTCCTTGGCCGCCGGCACTTCGCGAGCGATAAGCTCCTGAAGTGCCAGATGCACGTGCACACCCGCCGTAATGGGGTCGATGCAGATCTCGGGGCTCGAGCCATGACCGCCCTTGCCCTGCAGCGTGATGCGGAAACCGTACACGCCCGAGAGCGCCGGACTGCCGTAAAGCACCAGGCCAAGCGGCGACTGGCTATTGACATGCATGGCAAAGGCGACCTGAGGGCGCGGGTTCTGCAGCAGACCGTCGGCGATGGCGGCGCGGGCACCCTCAAAGGTTTCCTCGCCCGGCTGGAACAGCAGCTTAACCGTGGCGTTGGCATCAACAAGCTCAGTCTCGCGCGCTTTGAGCATACGAGCCGCACCAAGCAGCGCCGTCGCGTGCATATCGTGACCGCAAGCATGCATGCAGCCGTTGACAGAGGCAAAAGACTCGCCCGACTCTTCCGCGACGGGAAGGGCATCCATGTCACCGCGCAGCATGATGACCGTGCCGGCCTGATCGTCCGTGCACGTACCGTTGCCCTGGGCCGCCACGGCCGCACCGGCACCGATGAGGCCCACAACACAGGAGCCGTCGACGAGCGTGGCAAACGGGATGTCCATCTCGGTCAGGCGCGCTTGGATATACGCAGAGGTCTGTGGGAGGCTATTACCCAGCTCGGGCATCTGGTGGAGATCGTGTCGCCACGCAGCGAGCTCGTCTGCAAAAGCCTGAGCTTCTGCAACAAGACCGTCACCGATAGCGGTCTGCGCCGCGGCGGTGGCCTTGGGCGCTGATTGCGGTTGAAGATCGAACAAAGCTGGTGCCATAGATGCCCTCCAGTATCGTTTTTGCAGCAAGCACTTTGATAGCGTAAAGTGCAAGGTACTACTTTAAGGGCGAGGCATAAAAAATGCCGCCCCGGGAGGGCGGCGCAACAAGTTGTTTACAATTGCGGGCGCGGCTTTCGACGCAAAAAATCGAAGTGAGTCTCGCTCAAGATAATCGACAGGAAGATGAGCGCGAAGCCGGCGAGCAGGCGCGAGGTGAGCGCCTCCCCCATCAGCAGCACCGAAAACAACACGCCCGAAGGGGACTCCATCGAAAGGAGCAGCGAGCCCGTCGAGGCCGGGACATGCGCCAGGCCGACGTTTTGGATGAGCAGAGCCGCGCATGTGCAGCCCACCGAGAGAAACGCCATCGCACTGATAAAGCTCGGCGTCCACACGGACAGAGGCGCTTGGGTCTCGAATAGCAGCGACGTTGCCAGGCTCAGCACGCCGTTGCCCACAAACATCCAAAACGTGATGACGTTGATGTCCATTTTGCGACCGTACTTGGCAGTCACCGCCATCTGGATGGCGAAAAAGGCCGCACCCGCCAGCGTAATGACGTCACCAATGTTGAATTCAACGCTATCGAGTGCGACGAGGCCAATGCCCGCTAGGCACAGCAGCGCGGCACCCAAGTTGTAGCGCGTGAGCTTTTCGCCGCTCAGGAAATAGCTCGCGAACGGCACAAGGATGCAATACGTGCCCGTCAAAAAAGCATTCTTGCCCGCCGTAGTATGTGCCAGACCGACCGTCTGCAGCGCATAGGCCGCCCACATGAGCACGCCCATACTCAGGCCAACGATCAGGTTGCGAGCGTTGAGGTGCGCGATGATGCGCTTGTGGAAGACGGCAAACATGACCAACGCTGCGGGCAGAAAACGTACATAGAGCAGCGCGAACACCGGAATGGTGCCGAGTGCGTCCTTCATAGTGGTAAAGGAGTAGCCCCAGATGACCGCCACCGAAAGGAGCAGAACCTTCCAGAACAACGGCGAACGAGCACCGGCACCACGGGAGGTGCCGCCCGCACCCAGGTCCTCGCGAGCAACAGGGCTATCGGGCATGTTTTCAATTTCGTTGGCAGCGTATTGGGCCATGGAACATCCTCACACTCAAACTGGGCGTGGTGTCCACACGCGTATGGCTGCGTGCCGCCTCATGGTCAAATAAAAACGGGACGCGCCGGACCCCCGGCACGCCCCGCTACTGTAGCAACAACCAGCGTTGCACCGCAATCCAGCCCACTAAAGCGTCAGCAAAGTGAACCTCGATGTTTTGTCAATGTCACGCTGTTGCACTAAATAAGCTTCGTGCTTTCAAGCTTTTCGATAATCCAGTCGTTGGCTTTGATGACCGGGCGGCGGAAGACGACGCCCAGGGCCAGCGACGGAATCAGATAGCTCGCCAGAATGCCTAGCTCAATCCAGTACTCCATATGGTAGGCACCGGCCATGGCGGCATGCATGGCGTTGATGCCGTGAGTAAACGGCAGGAACGGGTAGATCGCCTGGAACACAGGGCCGGTCATCTCGATGGGGAACGTACCGCCCGAACCGCCGACCTGCATAACCAACAGCACGACAGCGAGCGCCTTACCGATATCGCCAAACGACACGGTGAGCGTGTAGACAATATTGGAGAACACGAGACTCGCGACCCAGCCGGCAAGTACAAACTGCAGCGGGTTGTCGCATTGGATGCCAAAGAACAGGATGTCGCCCGCGCACACGAGTGTCGCCTGCAGCAGGGCCAGACCTCCAAAGAACAGGTAGCGGCCCAGGTAGATCTCGTGCAGGCGCACGGGGATCAGCTCGTTGATGAGCTCATCGTCAACCGATACCTTCATCATGGCCGCCAGCACGATCGAGCCGACCCACAGCGACAGGATCGTATAGAACGGCGCCATGGCCGAACCGTAATTGCGGATCGGATAGACCGGCTTGCGGTCGAGCGCGACGGGGCCGGAAAGCGACACGGCCAAACCCTCGGGATCGTTGCCGATCATCGTCTTGATCGTGGCAAGGTCGTCCGACATCAGGGCGCCATCGAGCTCGTCCTTAAAGGCGCTGATCTTGTCCGATGCCTCACCCAGCTGATCGGAAGCCTTGTTGACCAGCGTCGCAGCCTTGGAGAGGCCCTTTGCGAGCGAGCCAGAGGCGTCGGTCAGACCGCTCACGGCGCTATCCAAGTCACCCGAGATACCGTTCAGGGAATCCAGAACGCCCGAAATGGTCTTCTTGAGCTCCTTGGCCTTAACCGAGAACGTGGAATCGTAGTCGGACTTGGCTCCCGAGATACCCGCCTTGGCATCGGCGATGGCCTGGTCGACCTCGGCACGCGAGTTGTTGACCTCCGCCATGCCGTCCGAAAGGGACTTTGCGGTCGCCGTCAGGTCCTTCGCATTGTTGCGGTACTCCACGGCAATTCTGCCCAGCGACGTCGCAGCGGACTCGAGACCGTCTTTGAGCTTGTCATCACTTACCTGGTCGGCAAGGTTACGGAGCTGATCGGTCATCGCATCGATATCGTCAGCACGCGTATTGAGCGCCGCTGCGGCTTCGTTGAGCTGAGACACCGTAAGGTCAACATGCTGATTCGCGGCATCGAATGCCTTCGCAAGCTCGGCGGACACGTTGTCGAACGAGCCCGCGCTTCCGTCAATCGCCGCGTCAACGGCATCGTTGGCGGCCTTGAGCGCTTCCTTGGAATCATTGATGCCACTCTTGGCGTGCTCCATCAGCTGCTTCGTCGACTCATCAACGGTGCCCGTCTGCTTGAGCATGCCGCCCGCCGATGTCAGTGAATCGGACGTGGAGCTCAAAATGCCCGCGAGCGACGTCGCACTCGCCTGAACGTCCTGCAGGTCCTCGACCGAATCGCCCAGCGTCGAGGACAGATTGGCGATAAAGCTGCTCACCTGGTCGGTACTCATATAGTCGAGCAGGCTGGACACGGTCTTAAGGCCGATGGTCGTGATGGTCTTGGTAAAGGTCTCGTTGACCTGACTCTGGACGGCGCTCGAACCCTTTTCAGTCACGATCTGTGCGATGGCGTTGGCCTTCTGATTCTCATAGAACTCGATATCGGCGTGCTTCACCTCGGTCGAGAAAAGCGTCATCATGTCGGCGCTAAACGTTTTAGGGATAACGACGGCAGCGTAGTACGCGCCCGACTTAACGCCCTCAATCGCCTTATCACGGTCGTTGAGGACGACCCAGTCGAAGTTCTCGTTGCCGCGCAGGGTGGCGGTTACGTTTTCGCCCACGTTGACCTCGACGGGAATCAGATCGCTCTCGTAACCCTCATCGGTGTTGACCACTGCAATCTTAAGGTTGCCGGTATTGCCGTAGGGATCCCAGCTTCCGGCGATGTTAAACCATGCATAGAGACATGGCACGATGATCAGGCCCATCACGACGACCATGCCGATCACGGAGCGAGACACGTTTTGGACATCGCGCTTAAACAGGTGCAGGATGTTTTTCATTTATGCCTCACCTCCTTTAGAGTGCTTGCCAAGCGAGGTGGTGTCCCCGTCGTTTCCGTTTACGTTGTCAGCGCCGTCGGCATCTTGAGCCTTACGATGCGCACCGATATGCGACAGACGGCTCGTAGGCTGTTCGCCTCCCTTGGCGCCACGCTCGCTGGCGTTGAGACCAAACATGCGACGGGCGGCAGGGATGGCAGCCGTGTGCTCGCGCATCTCGCGGCGAAGGTCCTCGTCCGAAAGCGCCGAGATACGCATCTGGGTATTGAGGCTCGCACGGATGTATTCGATGTTGATGAGCCAGCCGCAGATGGCGATAACCGAAATGATCCAGATAACGAGCAGGATGATCTTGCCGTTATTGTCGATATCGAGCACCGTCGAAAGCACAAAGAGCAGAACCTGCACGCCTACCACGGCGGCAAAACCGCCCTTGATGTAGTACGGGTAGCGATGCTCAAACGCCACGGCATGATCGAGCAGCTCGCGACGGTACGAATCCGAATCGAGCATGACGCGCATGGCCGTGCGCAGCGAATAGCGCTGGCGCGGCAGGTCGTTGGACTCGCAGATCATGAGGCCCGTCGTGGAAAGCTGCTTGTCAAAGAGCAGGTTGAGGTTGAGCAGCAGCGGACGCAGCTGCAAGCCAATAAAGAGTGCGATGGCAAGGAACACGCCCAGGATGCACAGGTTGAACAGGTAGTTGAACGAATACATGCCACCGACGGTCTCGCGCAGCAGGTTGATGCCATAGGTGAAGGGCAGCAGCGGATGCAGCCATTGGAAGAAGCCGGGCATCATCTCGATGGGATACATGCCCGACGAGCCGGGGATCTGCACAATGACGAGGATGACGCCAATGGCTTTACCGATATGCTTAAACGTGGTGGACAGCGCATAGATGATGTTGACGTAGGTGAACGAAATAGCGATGCCGCCCAGTACAAAGAGCAGCGGATTGACGCACTGAACGCCAATGACCAGATCTCCCACCGTAACGATGATGGCCTGCAACGCACCCAGGATCACCAGCAGCAGCCAGCGGCCAAAGTAGCCCTGACGCGCCGTAAAGCTACCGATGCCCTCGCGGTCGACCTCGAGTTTATAGATAGCGATGAGCACATAGCCGCCTACCCACAGCGCCAGATTGGTGTAGAAGGGCGCGATGCCCGAGCCAAAGCTCTTGACCGGATAGATTGACTTGGACGTCAGCTCAACCGGAGATGCCATGAAATCTGCCACGTCATTGACGTCGACGTCCATGAGGTCGGCTAACTCGCCCATAGACTCAGAGGTCTGCAGCGCCGCAATGTCATTGGCGGCGGTCGCGAGCTTGTCCTGAACCTTGGCAAGGGAGGCGTCGGTTTGGGACAGCGTGGTCTTTGCCTGCTTGAGCGTGGCGTCGAGCTGCGCCAGCGTGCCGCGCGCGCTCGCTATCGTGGGGGTCATACCCGACACAATGCCGGTCAAATCGCCCGAAACGGCGGCAAAGGAGTCAAGCGCGCTCGAAGCCTTCGGAAGTGCGTTCTGACCCAGATCGGTCTGAGCCTGACCGAGGTTAGCCGTACCGGTCTGAATTGCCGCGTTGAGTGCGTTGCTCGCGTTCGAGATTGCCGTAGCGTCGTTTGCCATGGCGCTCGACTGTGCAGAAAGGCCATCCTTGATGCTCTGCAGCTTCTGGTTTTGCTCGCGAAGCGAATCGATGGTCGATACAATGCGCGCGTCAATTTCCTCGGAACCTGTCGACGTGTCATTAACGAGAATCTCCAAGTGCCCGATAACGGCCTTATTGTGATCGATCGTCGCCTGGAGAGACTCGAGCGAGTTGTCGATGCGGGTGGTCGTAGATGTGACCGTACCCGTTAGCTTGCCAATCGCAGCGTTCGCGGAGGCTGACGTCTTGGTGAGTGCAAGGCTACCTTCCGAGAGTGCCTTGGAGAGCGAGGTGATAGAGTTGCCCGCCGTGGCGCGAGCCTCGCCCAGCAGGTCGTTGCCCTGGGAGATTGCCTGCGTCAGCGACGGTGCCTGACCTTGCAAGCCGGCAAGCGCCGCATCAGCCGAGGCGATAGCGCCACTCGTCTTATCGATGGCGGCATTCATATCGCCAATCGAATCGCGCACCTCACCCAAGGTGTCGGATGCCTCGGACACCGAACTTGTCAGCGAGTCCTGAGTCTGGGTTGCCTTGTCCTTTAAATCGACACCGGCATCCTTGGCGATACTGGCAACAGTCTCGCCCACCGTGGAGACAAACTCCGAGTTGATCTGCTCCTCGATGGTGTTGGCACCGGTATCGGTGACCTTGGGCGCAATGGCGCTCTTCTTCTCATTGACGTAATAGGTGAGCTTCGGCTGATGGTAATTGCCATCGAGCATCGAGACAAGATTGTCGGAGAAGTTCTTGGGGATTACGATCGCCGCGTAGTATTCCCCGCTCTCGACGCCCTCTTTGGCATCGGCAGCCGAGTCGACGAAGGTCCAGCCCAGCTGATCGTTTTCCTTGAGCTGATCGACGACCTGGTCGCCCGCGTTGAGCTCGCCCACCAAGTCATTCTGAGTGCCCTGATCGTTGTTGGCGATGGCAATCTTGATACCTTGGGTGTTTCCGTACGGATCCCAGTTTGCCACGATGTTGTACCAGGCATACAGCGAGGGGATAACGCACACGCCCAGGGTAACCACCAAGGCGACGGGGTTCACAAGCAGTCGCTTAATGTCGCGCTTGAATATCGCAAAGGAGACCTTTGCATCGGATAGTTTGCTGCCGAGACTCACGCTTGGACCATCCATCCTGTCGTTGAATCAAATCGTACTATCAACAACCATTGTACGTAGGCGCTTTAGCGTCTCGAAGCACAATGGTATTGAGTTTTGCGGGTAGCAATATACTACGAAGATTAGTTAACGTACAGTTGTACAGTATCTTTAATTTCAGCAGGTCACAAAACCACAACCCGCACAAATTAACAACCCAACTAGTCATTGGGGACGTTCTTAAACGACTAGTCAAACAAGAATGTCCCCAATGACTACTTTTCCTCCGTCCCCAAGGGATCATTATTGGACCGCCGATGTTTTGGTAATGCCAGCGAGCGGGCACCAGAGCGAACAAATTGGCATGAAAAGAGGACGGCATAGACCTTCTGGTCATGCCGTCCTCTTTGAATGACAAGTTGTCGCTCTGGTGTCCGCGCAGCGTCGGCTGGTCCGCCGTTCGTTAGAACGGCGGAACGAAGGGCAGCGTCGAGCTGTTACGCGGTTTGGTAAAACCGCGTAACCCCCTAGTTACATAAGCTCGCAGACAGCCGCCGCGAAGGCAACGGGGTCCTCGGGGAGAATGCCCTCGACCAGCAGAGCCTGGTCATAGAGCAGACCGGAGTACTGCTTGATCTTGTCGGCGTCGCCTGCCTTCTGGGCAGCGACAAGCTTGGCGAAGACCGGGTGCTTGGCGTTGAGCTCGAGCACGCGCTGGCTCTTGGGCATGCCGTCGGGCGCGCCCTCGGGTCCCTTCTGGAGCACCTTCTCCATCTCAAGCGAAAGCGGGCCCTCGGTGGTGATGCAAGCGGGGGCATCGGTCAGGCGCGCGGAGACGGCAACTTTCTCGACCTTGTCACCGAGCGCCTCCTTCATAGCGCTAAAGAGGTCCTCGTTCTCCTTGGTGGCGTCCTCGGCCTCCTTCTTCTCGTCCTCGGTCGCCAGGTCAAGATCACCGGTCGCAACGTTCTTGAGCTCCAGATGACGATCCTCGACCTCGGGCTCGGCACCGTCGGCCACGGCCTTTTCGGCAGCCTCGCGGGCAGCATCGTCCTCGTAGATCTTGGGCATATCGGCGGCAACGTATTCACGCATAGCCTGGAACGTGAACTCATCCACATCCTGCGTCAGCAGCAGCACGTCATAGCCGCGCTCGAGCACGCCCTTCACCACGGGCATCTTGGCCAAGCGCTCACGCGAGTCGCCGGCGGCGTAGTAGATGGCCTTCTGATCCTCGGGCATGCCCTTGGCATACTCGGCCAGGGTAATCATCTTCTGCTCCTTGGCAGACCAGAACAGTAGCAGGTCGGCGAGCTCATCGGCCTTCATGCCATAGCTCGAGTAGATGCCATACTTAAGGCCGCGGCCAAAGTTCTCAAAGAACTTCTCGTAGGCCTCGCGGTCGTTGTCGCGCATATCCTCAAGATCGGCGGTAATCTTCTTTTCCACGCGCTTGGCGATGGCCTTGAGCTGACGGTTCTGCTGCAGCGTCTCGCGCGAGATGTTGAGCGACACGTCGGCGGAATCCACGACGCCGCGGACAAAGTTATAGTAGTCGGGCAGCAGGTCGTCGCACTTCTCCATAATCAGCACGTTGGAGCTGTAGAGCGCCAGGCCCTTCTCGTAATCCTTGCTGTACAGATCGAACGGCGCGCGACCCGGTACAAACAGCAGGGCGTCATACTCGAGCGTGCCCTCGGCATGAAAGCTGATGGTGCGCGCAGGATCATCAAAGTCGTGGAACGTGGTCTTGTAGAACTCGTCGTAGTCCTTCTGCTCGACATCGGAGCTGCGCTTCTTCCAGATCGGTGTCATGGAATTGACGGTCTCGAGCTCCTGGTAGTCCTCGTACTCGGGCTTGTAATCGTCGCCGGCGTCCTCGGGCTTGGGTTTCTGGCGGCTCTTGGACACCATCATCTGAATCGGGTAGCGCACATAGTTGCTGTACTGCTGAATCAGGCTCTTGAGACCCCACTCGGTCAGGAAGCGATCGTAGGTCTCGGCCTCGCCGTCGGCATCGAGCTTCTCGTTCTCGCGCAGCGTCAGGATGACATCGGTACCGTGCTCGGCGCGCTCGCCGTCTTCAATGGTGTAGCCCTCAAGACCATCAGACTCCCACACGTGAGCGGTGTCCTCGCCATAGGCGCGGCTGACAACCTTTACGTGGCTGGCAACCATAAAAGCAGAGTAGAAGCCCACGCCAAACTGGCCGATGATGTCGACATCCGAACCCTGCTGCTCGGCGTTCTCGGTCTTAAACTCCTCGGAGCCGGAATGGGCGATGGTGCCCAGATTGCGCTCGAGCTCCTCGGCGGTCATGCCGATGCCGTTATCCGAAATCGTAATGGTGCGGGCGTCTTTATCAAAGGAGACGCGAATAGCCAGGTCGCCCTGGTCGAGCTTGACGCTCGGGTCCTGCAGGCTCTTAAAGTTGAGCTTGTCGACGGCGTCGCTCGCGTTAGAGATAAGCTCGCGCAGGAAGATTTCCTTATTGGTGTAGATGGAGTTGATCATGAGGTCGAGCAGTTTTTTGCTCTCGGTCTTAAATTGACGCATGTGCAGTCCTTTCGCGCTACCCCCGTCCGCAAAAACGGCCCGGTTGCCCGAGCCGCATCGCAGACCTGCTATGTTCAGACTTAGATTTTATAACCCATTAGCGCGCATATATACATACGGAATCGAAAAACTGTATGTCCAAACGCTCCGATGCGCCAATTGCCAAGGAGTGTCCCCGACTGCCGGCAGAAAAGGAACGTCCCTATCTGCCATCTACGCGCTTGGCCATCCAAACATGGGGCTGGCCCTCGTCTTCGTAGTCCACCGGGGCAATCTGCGTGTAGCCCGCCTTGGCATAGAGCGGCAGCACGTATTCCTGCGCATGCAGCTTAATGAGCTTGGCGCCGGCATCACGCGCGCACGTATCACTGGCCTCGACAATCTTGCTCGCCAGACCGCGACGGCGCATGCTCGGCAGCACGGCCACGCGCCCCATAATGTAGGTCTCCCCCGCCGCGACGCCTTCGTCCAAGTCGCACGCCGGCGACACCGGAGCCTCTGCGTCAGCCGCGCGCTCAAGCTCTTCGGGAAACACGCGCGAGCAACCGGCAAGCTCACCGTCTACATAGAGCGTCACATGGATGCAGTTCGGATCCTCGTCGATAGCGTCGAACTCATTCTCGTAGCCCTGCTCGTCCATAAAAACGACGCGGCGCACCAACGCCGCGTCATCAAAGCATCCCGTCTTAAGTTGGATATCCATGGCTGCCCTTTCATTCAATGCGAACGTTAGGGACAGATTTTAGCGAAAATGAGCTCCGCGCACGCTAAACTTCGCGCGAGCCTTCGCCAGGCAGTCGTAATGACCCACGTTATGGGCATCGCTCGCGATGAAGCTGTACAGGTTCTGATCGAACAGGCGCTGTGCCGGCTTTTTCTCGCGACCAAAGCGACCGCCGGCAATAAAGTCCGCCGAAGCCTGCAGCTTGCAGCCCATATCGACCAGGCGCTCCGCCACGCTTACATCCTTTTGAACCGCACGATAGCGCTCAGGATGAGCGATGATCACCTGGTAGCCACGGCACTGCAAATCGTAAATCGTGTTCTCGTACTCTCTAAACGCATACGCATCGGCATGAGTCGAAAGCTCGAGCAGAAACTCGTTGGTCCCATCGAAATGCAAGTGATCCGCGGCATCGATACCAAGCTCAACGAGCTTTCGATGGTTGACCTCGAAGCCCATCTGGAGCGGAAAACCGTCAGCGTTATCGCGCAGCAGCTCAAAGGCATCCCACATCTTGTCGTAATCAAAATAGGGATCACGGCAGTGAGGAGTGCAAACGATTCTGGTTACACCGGCCCGCTTGGCAGCCTCGAGCATCGCCAAGCTCTCTTCGAGATCGGCGGCGCCGTCGTCTACACCCGGCAAGATATGGCAATGAATGTCACGCATAGGTCAGCCTTAATCAACTAAACGTTTGCTCGGTTGGTGAAGATGCCCTTTTTGGAAGTGCCCTGATCGTCGGAGCCCTTCTTAACCTTCTTACCGTCCTTGGTGTAGTAAGAATAGTAGTACTCGCTGGTCTCGGTCTCACAGTAATTCATGACGGTACCGATGAGCTTGACCTTCTCGGACTTCTTAAGCTGGGCGATAGCGTTGAGCGCCTCTTCGCGCTTGGTAAAGTCCTCGCGCACCACGAACAGCGCGCCGTCGGTCAGGCTGGCAATCTCGGCAGCATCGATGAAGGTGCCGACCGGAGGAGCATCGAAGATGACATACTGGAACTTGGCGGACAGTGCCTTTACCAGCTTGGCAAAGCGATGGGAGACGATGATGTCGGCAGGATTGGGAATGTGCGGCTCGGCATCGAGGAAGTAGAAGTTCTTCTGACCCGTCTCGACAATTGCCTGGTCAATGGAGATCTGCTCGGAAAGGACCGCATAGAGTCCGCCGCGCGAACGAACGCCGAGCATATCGGAAAGGGACCTGCGGCGCATATCGGCCTCGACCAGGAGCACGGACTTGCCGCTCGTGGCGATTGCCTGAGCAAGGTTAATGGAAACCGTAGACTTGCCCTCGTTGGGAATCGAGGAGGTAACGGTGATGGTGCGAATGGGGTCATCCACGCTCGCAAAGCGGATGTTGGCCAGAAGGGTCTTGGCGGCATTCTGTACAACGAGCTTATCGGTGTTCTTTGCCTTAGCCATGCCTATTTACCACCTTTCATAGCCGGAATTCGGCCAACAACGGGAATACCCAGGAGCTCTTCTGCCTCTTCGGCACCGCGGATGCGGGTATTGAGCATGTCTGCCAAAACGACATAGGCAACTGCGATAAAGATACCGGCGAGGAACGCGACGGCAATATACAGCGTGCGCTTGGGGCCGCTGGGGGCTTCGGGGGTCTTAGCCTCGTCGATAACGTTGATGCTCTGGGCAGCGCCGACGTTCTGAGCGACCGTACTCACCGAGCTGGCAATGGCCTTTGCGACCTCAGCCGTCTCCTTGGCATCGGTGCCGGTAACCGAAAGCGTAATGACACGCGTGGTGGTCTCGGAGGAAACAGACACCTTGTAGTCATCCAGATCGGTGAGGCCCAGTTCTTTGGCGGCGCCGCTCTTAACGCTATCGCTATCCAGCAGCGTGGCGATATCGTTGGAAAGCATCTGGCTCGCCGAGAGATCGTTGTAGCTCATCTGACCGCTATCGTCGGTCTTGGCGAGAATGTACATGCTCGTCGTCGCGGTATAGGTGTTGTCCATCGCAATGAAGGACACGATGCCCATGGCGATCGCGCAGACCACCGGAAGGGTGATGACCAGCTTGAGGTGCTTCTTCAGCAGCTGGAACAGTTCGAGAAGGGTCATGCAGCTTGCCTTTCATTTCCCCAGTTCGGATTGACAAAACTGTCCGTATGTTATCGCATCTTTTTACCGAGACCAAACTCTATACATAAGAAACAGGCTCTCCTGTAAAAATGTCGGAAGCAATCGTAAAATTGCACAACAACGCCGCACCCGAAAGTCAAATGCGGCGTCTACATCAATATCTATGTTGTATCGCTATGCGAATGGCTCGTCCTGCTGTATGGGAAACGTCACCGTAATGGTGGTCCCCACGCCCAACTTGCTCGACAGATCGAGCGTGGCGTGATGATACAGGGCCGCATGCTTGACAATGGCAAGCCCCAGGCCGGTTCCGCCGCGTGCCTTGGACCTACTCTTGTCCACGCGATAGAACCGCTCAAATACCTTGCCCTGTTCTTCAGGCGCGATACCGATTCCCGTGTCGGCGACAGCGAGGAACGGATGGCCTTCGTCGTTGGTGCCGCACTGCAGCGTAACCGTACCGCCGGGCCGATTGTAGCGGATGGCGTTGCTTGCCAGATTATAGATGAGCTCGTCGACCAAGCGCGACACGCCTTCGATGACCACAGGCTTGGTCTCATGACTTATCGTCACATTCGCCTGACGGGCAACCTGTTCAAGACGCTGCTCAACCGCGTAGATCGCACGCGAGAGCTCAATAGGCTCCGTGGACCCAATGGGCACTGCCTCGCCTTCAGTTGCACGTTCGGCCTCGTCCAAGTTAGACAGCGTAAGGATGTCGTTGACAAGCGCTGCCAAGCGGCCCGCCTCACGATAGATGCGACCGCCAAAGTTGCGCAGGTCGTCCTCGCCCTCGACCATGCCATTTGCGATGAGCTCGGCATAGCCCGAAATCGCCGTAAGCGGCGTCTTGAGCTCATGGGTGATATTCGCCGTGAACTCGCGGCGCATACGGTCGTTGTCCGCTAGCACCGCCATTTGGCGCTTGAGTTCCTGGCGCTGCGACTCGATACGCTCAAGCATGGGGACCATCTCGGCATAGGCGTGCTCATAGCTACGGCGTGGGTGATCCAAATCCACCTCTTGCAACGGCGCGATGATGGCACGGGACTCACGGCGCGCCATAAAAAACGAGAGTACTGCACCCGCTGCTGCGATAAGCAGCATCGGCGCCAGCATCGACAGCAAAATCGCCGCAACGCCAGGCTGGGCCTGCGCCAAGCGAACGACCTGGCCGTTATCAAGGGTGACGGCGCGATACAGCATAATCTCGTCGAGTGTAGAGCTTGCGCGCTCCGCGGAACCCGAACCACTCTCAAAGGCCTCGATGACCTCGGGGCGATCGCCATGGTTGGGCAGTGTGGAAGGTGACGCCTCGTTGTCGTAGGCAACAGATCCGTCCTTATTGATCAGCGTGATACGAAGATCCTCGCGATCGAGGCTTCGCAAGAACGGAATGGGCTCCTGCTGCTCGTCGAGGGCGGCAGCAATGAGCTCGGTTTCCTGCGCCAGATTGGCACTCGTGGCATCCGCCAAAGTGTTTTGCACAAAGAACGCACCCAGCACCGTAAACGCCACGATAACCGCCATGGCGCAGACAAAGATCGTCACAAAAACGCGGTGCGACAGCGTATGTTTTCCCTGGGGGGCGAAGACCACGGGTTACTCCTCCGATGCGGTGGCCGCGGTGTCGTCGCCTTCGGCACCATCACCGGCAGAAGGCTCGGCCAGGCGATAACCCACGCCGCGCACGGTCTCGATGGCGCTGGCATGCTCGCCCAGTTTTTGGCGAAGCGTCTGCACGTGCACGTCAACGGTGCGCGAACCGCCGTCGAAGTCCCAGCCCCACACGCTCTGCAGCAACGACTCGCGGGTAAAGACCACACCGGGCTTGCGCATGAGGTACTCGAGCAGGTCGAACTCGCGCAGGGTGAGCTTAAGCGGCTCGCCGGCAACGGTCACCTCGCGATGGCTGGGCGAAAGCACGATGTCGCCCACGCTGAGCACATCGCTCGCCTGCTTGACCATGCCGCCGCGACGCAGCAGTGCGCGGCAGCGGCTCGCAAGCTCCATGAGCGAAAACGGCTTAGTCAGGTAATCGTCGGCACCGCCATCGAGCGCCATCACCTTGTCGAGTTCGGTGTCCTTGGCGGTAAGCATCATGATGGGCACCGTCGCCGTCAGGCGATCGGCACGCAGGCGACGCATAATCGCCAAGCCATCGGTGTCGGGCAGCATGATATCGAGCAGCACAGCATCGGGCACCCGTCGCGCCACGGCAGCTTTAAACTCGCCATCACACGAAAAGCCCTCGGCCTCGATTCCCTGCTTGCGCAGCGCGTAGACTGTCAAATCCCTGATGTTGTCATCGTCCTCGACGTAATAGATCATGTTGAACCCCTTTGCGGCCGATATGACCGCATCTTAACCCTAAAGGCACCTGTAAAAGACAGCGTCAGCCAAAACGCCCCGTCAAATAATCCGCGGTGCGCGGATCGGACGGATTCTTGAAGAGTTGCGCGGTGGGCGCGTGCTCCACCAGCTCACCCAGCAAAAAGAACGCAACCGAATCGGAAATACGCGCGGCCTGCTGCATGTTGTGCGTCACGACCACCAGCGTGCAGGTCTCCTTGAGCTCGCAGGCCAGCTGCTCCACCACCAACGTCGACACAGGGTCGAGTGCCGAGGTCGGCTCGTCCATCAGCAGAATGTCGGGCTGCACGGCAAGTGCGCGAGCGATGCACAGGCGCTGCTGCTGTCCACCCGAAAGACCCAGGCCCGACTCTTTGAGCTTGTCCTTGACCTCGTCCCACAGGGCAGCGCGACGCAGGGAGTCCTCGACCAGCTCATCGAGCACGGCGCGGTCGCGCACACCCATACCGAGAGGACCGTAGGCGACGTTGTCGTAGATGCTCATGGGAAATGGGTTGGGGCGTTGGAACACCATGCCCACGCGCTGGCGCAAACGGCAGATGTCGCAATCGCCCAGGATATCTTGACCATCGAACGCAATCTTGCCCTCGATGCGGCAATCCTTGATGCCGTCGTTCATGCGGTTAAAGCAGCGCAGCAACGTGGACTTTCCGCAGCCCGAAGGCCCGATGAACGAGGTGATCTGCTTGTCGCGGATCTTGATATTCACGTCCTTGAGCGCATGGTGGTCGCCATAGAACAGGTCGAGGCCCTCGACATCGATGCGCGTCGGCGAGGCGGCAAGATCCTCTGCCGTGGGGCGAGTCGCATCCCCAACCTCGCGCTCATGCGCGGCCTCGGCCTGCGCTTCCATGAGTTCTTCAAGCTCCGTGGGCTCCGCAGCCGCAGCAGCCGTCATACCGCACACCTCCATATCGATATCAATTCAGCAGTATCAATAGTAGGAATCGCGGCTCATACGCACGTGAGCACATTGTCAAGTGTTTGTAAGGGCACGCTAGCTATGCGACGGGCAGCTCGATGGTGAATATCGTGTGTTCGGGCGTCGATTCACTTGCAACGGTACCGCCGTGTGCCGCGATGATCTCCTTGGCAATAGCAAGGCCCAAACCGGCACCACCGCGATTGGTCGCACGCGCCGCATCCAGGCGATAGAACTTCTCAAAGATCACCTTGAGCTTAGCCGCAGGGATAGGATCGCCCTGATTGATAAAGCGCACGCGCACGCCGCCATCGTCTTGGCGCCTGGCCTCAATCGTGATAGTCGAGCCCTCATAGCTATAGGCGACGGCGTTTTTCATGATGTTGTTAAACACGCGGGCCATCTTATCGCCATCCACGAGCACCGTCAGGTCCTCGCGAATATCAACTTGGGCTTCCTTATGCTGCTCGTTGAGAATGGGATAGAACTCGTCAGCCACCTGAGCCAGCAGCAACCCCAGATCAACATAGCCGCGCGTGAGCACGATATCGTGGAAGTCAAAGCGCGTGATATCGAAGAACTCTTCGATGAGCGCATCGAGCCGGTGCGCCTTGTCGAGCGCCACGCCCGTAAAGTGCGCACGTTGCTCAACCGGCAGCTCAGGAGCCTCTTGAAGCAGCGAAAGATAGCCCACCACACTGGCAAGCGGGGTGCGTAGGTCATGTGCCAAGTACGTGACCAGATCGTCCTTGCGATGAGACTCGTCACGCAAGGCCTGCTGCACCTTGCGCTCGCGATCGCGCACACGGTTGAGTGCGCCCTCGACCTCCAGGAAGTCGCCGTCGATGTTGTCCCAGGTGTCGGGGTGATCGATCAGGCGATCTTGAATACGAGCGGCCAGCACACAATCGGCATGCTGCTCGCCCTGCTCATAGCCCTGGTAGTACAGGGCGCGGCCGCAAAAGAACAGCACGCACACGGCAAGCGCCAGCACAAAGCCAAGCATGTTGAATACAAAGCCGGCATCGAACAGCACCGGCCCTTCGATGCCGCCGAGTGCCATGGCGCCAATCGCCAACGTCATGGCCCACGCGGCACCGCCAATCACCACGCAGCGGCGTACGATTTCAAATCGATCGATCAGCAAAAAGCCGACAAGCAGCACCGCCAAGATTCCAGCGATGTTATCGATGCCAATCAGCAGCAGGCTCAGCAAAAAGAGCAGCACCGTTGCAAGCGCGCGGTTGTCGACGACCGACCTCACGTATTCAAAGAGTCGATCGGGCACCTCGAATGCCTGCCTATCGTCTTTTGTCATATCCACTTCCCCACCATCAAAGGCGTTATTCGATTATGTAGCCGACGCCCCAGACGTTTTTGATAAAGCGCGGCTTTTGAGCGTCGTAACCGATCTTTTCGCGCAGGTGGCGAATGTGCACCATCACCGTATTGTTGGAGCCGGGCATAAAATCCTCGTTCCACACCGCGCGGAACAGATCCTCCACGGCCACCACGCTGCCGCGATGCTCGACCAGATACAGCAAGATGGAATACTCGATGGGCGTGAGGCGCACCGGCGCACCGTCCACCGTTACGGAACGGGCATCGCGGTTGATCTCCAGGCCGTCGAACTGGATGGTCGGCGACTCGGCCGCCTGCGCGCGGCTACCGTAGCTGGTGTAGCGGCGAAGCTGAGCGTGCACGCGCGCGATGAGCTCCAGCGGGCGGAACGGCTTAACCACGTAATCGTCCGCGCCAAGCGAAAGGCCCTCGATCTTGTCTTGCTGGGCATCGCGCGCCGTCAGCATGATCACGGGATAGGTATGGCTGGAACGGATCGTACGCAGCAACTCAAGCCCGTCGATATCGGGCAGCATGACATCCAGCAGCGCAAGATCGAACTCCTGCTCCAAGATTGCCTTGGCAGCATCGGCCCCGCTATAGGCGACCTGTACGTCAAAGCCTTCTTTTGTAAGGTAGATACCAACCAAGTCGGCGATGGCCTTTTCGTCATCAACTACCAAAATGCGCTCGTTCATGCGTGCTCCTCTCGCGCTCCATTATGCCCGAGGGGGCGCACGCCACACACAACAAGCGTGGGTGATTAAGTCGGCCTTAAGCACCCTTGTGCCCGTTCGGGCGCGGATGTGGGCCACGCACGCACGCGATGATCGCCGACACCGGCAAACGATATACTCTAGTTCTAGAAGAGACCATCCCGTCGAAAGCGAAATCTGTGAAGTCCCTCACCTCTTTTGCAAAGCGCTCAGCTCAGCTTGCCGCCGGCTTTGTCTGCGCTATCGCCCTTGCCGCTGGCGTGCCCACCGTCGCCGGCGCCCAAGTACTCACGACCGACAATGTTTGCGGCAAAACCGCCGATGCGCGCGGCATCACGGCCGAAAATCTGCCCGATATCGATGCGACCAATGCGCTCGTCATGGGCAAAGACGGCACCGTCTACTATGGGCGCGGCGCCGATGAGCAGGTTAAAATCGCCTCGATCACCAAGGTCATGACCGCAATCCTAACCGTCGAGAATTGCAAGATGGACGAGAAGGTCACGGTGAGCAACGCCGCAGCCACCGTGGGTAATTCGACCGCCGGCTTGCTCGAAGGTGACGAGCTTACCGTGGAGCAGGCACTGCGCGGCCTGATGATTCCCTCGGGCAACGACGCCGCCGTCGTGCTCGCCGAATATGTGGGCAAGAAGATCGACCCTAAGACCAAAGACGCCGAGGCAACCTTTGTGAAGGCCATGAACGAGCGCGCTAAGAAGCTCGGCTGCACCGGTACGCTTTTTGAAAACCCGCATGGTCTGGACTTTGATGAGTGGGCTGGCGATATGCACTCAACCGCACACGACGTAGCGCTGATGATGCAGGAGGCCATGAAAAACGACACGATCCGCGAGGTCGTAGCGAGCGAGGATTCCTGGATCGAGGTCACGGGCGCCGACGGCACCGACCATTCGCATTCCATGGACACGCACAACGTTTTGCTCGGTCAGGACGGAAACGTTGGCGGCAAGACCGGCACCACCGACGACGCGGGCTACTGCTTTACGGGTGCCTACAACCGCGATGGCGACGAGATCTACACCGTCGTTTTGAACTCCACCACCACCGACCAGCGCTTTACCGATACCGCAACCCTTGCCAATTGGTACTACGGTCACAAGGTGACGGTCGCAATCGCCAACACGCAGGAAAAGACCGCCAACGGCAACCCGCTTATGGCGCGCATTGGTCAAACCGACTGGACGGATAAGACGATCGACGCCACGCTCGCCGACCCCACGGCGCAAGCGACCGTGTTTTCCCTTGCCGGCGAGGTGACCGAAAAGGTTAGCTACGACGATCTTTCGGGCACGGTGCATGTGGGCGACAAGGTGGGCAGCGTTACGCTCAAGCAGGATGGCACCAAGATTGCCGTCGTGGATTTGGTTGCCGACGAGGAAGGCTCGGGGCCGAATCCCATTGAGTGGCTACTCGTAAAACTCGATCGCTTGGGCCGTCGTATCGACAACCGCCCACTTGCGGCAGAGAACGAGACCGTCGCCAAGGCGCCCGAGGTGTAGGGCGCAAGAATAATAAGTCCACTGAAAGGAGGCGTCCGAAAGGATGCCTCCTTTTTTGAGGGTTCGAATCCCCAGCCTCCTTTCTCCACACAAAAAAGGGCCCCAAATGGGACCCTTCTTCAAATTCGTACTGGCGGAGAGCTGGGGATGTCCGGGCATGCTGCGCATGCCCTCCGGCTTCAAAGCCTGGCGGCTTTTCGCCCACGGGCTACAAACGCTTTCGCGTTTGCTTAACGCCCGTGCCCTCTCGGGTTCGAATCCCCAGCTAACGTGGTTCAACTAAAAAAGGGCCCCTTTCGGAACCCTTCTTTAAAGTCTTACTGGCGGAGAGCTGGGGATTCGAACCCCAGATGCCCTTTTGGGGCATACTCGCTTAGCAGGCGAGCACCTTCGGCCTCTCGGTCAGCTCTCCGTAACAGCCGTTCTATAGTAACCAAACAGCCGAAGTTGGGCAAGAGGAAATTTTCTAATTGCCTAGCAGCCTTTCCTCCTTGAAAGCTTCGCCTACCCCAGCGAGCGGTTGAGGGAGCCGAGCTCGTCGTTGCCCATGGTGCGCCACATTTGGAAGATGCAACCGCGTGCCAGGAAAAAGAAACCGTTGTCGACCAGTTGCACAGCGGCATCCGCGAGTTGATTGGTCACGGCGGGCACCGGCGGCAGCTCAAGACCTGCCTTGCGGATGGTCTCGACAGCCTCCTCGAACGTCGGAGACTCGCTGACGCCCATCTCGTTCATAAGGCCCTGCATTTCTTCCAGCGCACTGCTGCCCGACTCCTCGCCGCGCGGCACCAGGCGGTAGCATGCCAGCGCCAGCTCGAGCTGGTCGCAATTCCAATAGGCAAACGCCAGGCGATAGAACAGGTAGCCGATTGCAGAACGATCGCTGGCAATACGTAGGCCGTGGCGCGCCACCTCGATAATCTCGTCAAAGCGCTCCAGACGTGCAAGCACGTTGATGAGCGCAAAGTGCGATTGCATGGACGAGCGCGCCAGATCGTAAAGATGGCGCACCTCGGGCAGCGCACGCTCAAAGTCCTCTTGTTCGGCGTAAAAGCTGCAGATCTCGTGCTGGGCAAAATACAGCGCATCAGGAGCGCGAAGGATACGCACAGAGCGGTCTTCTTCCAACACCGGAAGCACCATACGCACCAGCTGGTTATCGCAAAACTGCGTTTGAACCGGACCTGTCGCCAAAAGCTCGGCGACGGCGCACTTAGCCTCCAACTCCTCGACAAGACGGGAAAAACCTTCAAAAGCACCCGTACGGTCGACTTTTGCCTGCTCGCGCAATTCAACAACACGGGCCACGTATGGGTCATCGTCCTCTTCCATGACCTCCAACTCGTCAGCCTTATCGGCAAGCAGCAGATCGCGCAGCGCCGGCGGCAGCGTGCGATGGTCATCACGCGGACGGGCATGAACCTCCGCAGGTTCAATCGTCTCCGGAGCAGTTGACTCATACGCCTCAAGCACACGCTTGCACGGCATATCGTCCATGTCCATGCTCTCAAGATCCTTGGCGACAGGCACGCAATCGGCCAGATAGGCCGCGCGCCCAAAGAAATACGTTGCAACAACGCGCTCGCCCTGCTCACTGTCGGGAGCAGCAATCTGCACATAGCAGCGCGTGATGCAGGTGCCCGCGGCAAAACACGCTGCCGCAAGCGTGAGCGCCACGCGCGCATCGTGCTCCGCGGCCCAGATCGTGCGCGTGTCCTCGTCCAGCTCGTGCCAGGCGTCATCTTGAGCGTCGTATTCACGTTGCGGCATGGCATCAACGACAGACTGCCCAAACCGAACGAGCATAATCCCCTCGGCAACGTTTGCCCGATAGGTATAGTCGAGCCGCGTGACCACGTTAAGTGCCTCGACAATACGCGCGAAGCGGGTACGCACATCCCACTCACCGCCCGGCTGGCAAGCCACCGTACCCGGTTCGCCCCACGGGTTATCGCTCGAGGCCGTATCGAGCAGTCGAGGAACATCGTTGGTCGTCTTAGCGATATGCCACGCATCAAAGAGCGCGCAGCCCTCAAGGCTCGGCGACGAGGCCGCGGGGACCAATCCAGCCCCGATGCGCTCAAGGATGCCGGAGAGGCGGTTGAGACGGCACTCGATGGCGAGCAGCGTGTCAATCTCGTCCTGGTCCAGCAGACTACGATCAAAATTGAGATAGAAAAGCTTTGAGCGATCAATGCGAGCCAGGCTCATCTCGGACTTAGCGGCGATGGTGCGCAAGCGGGGCAAGTCAATTTCACTCATAAGGGCGGCGGCATAACGCTCGATACCGCTCGGATTCTCGGCATGGTCAACGCGGTAGAGCAGCGTCTCGATAGCATCGGGGAGCGGTGCCGTGTTAAAGCCCAAAAACACCTCGACCGGCTCGGGCAACTTTACGAGCTTGATCTTGTCGACAACGTTTTGCATACCCTCGTCGAGTCCGTCGGCGTCCGCCGTGCTCGCAATGGTATTTTCGGAGTCAGTGAATATCACGTAGCGCAGGAACATCGATGCCATGAACTCGCCGTAAGGAAGGGAGCGGGCCGAATTCCATGTCTCGTGTTCGGACTGTTCGCGCATGGGACCTTCGGGAGAGCCGACGGTTCGCGCGCACGCGCGCATTGTGCCGTTGGCTCCCCGAACCACAATCTCACCAATACCGGAGTCCGACTCGTCAAGGACGAGTTCCATATCGGGATCGTTGGGCAGCGGAGCCTCGCTAACGGGGCGGTCCACCTTGTACACCTCACCCGAAACGCTTACGTAGCCCAAAAGCGACACATGACTTTTGCCAACGAATTCGACGACATAACAAGATTCATGCTGATCCTCGCCAAAGAGTTTCCAGACCACGCCATACGAGCGTCCCGCTGGCTGCTCGGGCATCGCCGGAAAGCGCTTCTTGGGATCGAGAAACCTGAGCTTGTATGTCGGACGCTCTGCCACGAAGTATCACCCTGATCGGTCGTTGAGAGAAGGAGTGGCCGCGGATGGGCCGCGACACCTACTCGGAATCTTACACGAGTCGACAGGAAATCGTCCCTTTGGACGAAAGCACTCAAGCTGGCGCAAAAGAAAAGCCCCCGTTGCCGGGAGCTTTAATCTCAAATGGTGCGGCGTATAGGATTCCGCGCATCCGCTGCGCGGATCCGCACCGGCTTCGCCCGCCTGCCGGCGTGCTCGCCCGCGGGCTAAAAACGCTCCGCGTTTTCTTTACGCCCGCGCCTCGACCGAGGTTCGAATCAATGCGGTGTTTACGTAAAAGAAAAGCCCCCGTTGCCGGGAGCTTTAATCTCAAATGGTGCGGCGTATAGG
>DXLV01000001.1:109756-120569 GCA_019414545.1 Collinsella sp.
CCTATGACGTTCTGATTCGTAGTCAGACCCTCTATCCAGCTGAGGTAACGCCGCAGCGCAAGACATATAAAACCACTTTAGCTTATTGGAGTCAAGCACAATTTCAAACTTTTTTGTGGAACGCAGTCTTGTCATGCTGCTCCGCATATACCGCCATTCCCCGTACGATCGATTGGCTTTTCGATCACGTCAAACTTAGCATCAAGTTCCCTCAGGAGCGATCTCACCCGCTGGGCACAATCATAATCGGCAAACGAGATACTCAACATGCGAGCAACCTGGTTAGATGTCCGGACCCCATAGAAATGCTCCAGGGCCACAAGCCCCTCGTGCGCCACAAACGTCTCAACCACATGCGGCGACTCCTCGTAGCACCATTGGGTCAACGGACCCTCACTCGTCTGTCGAACCACCAGGCCACCCATGCCAGACGGCTCACACGTCACAAGCAGGTACTCTCCGCCCTCGTCGCTCTCAAACAAAATCACCCGATCATCAAACAGCTCCATCGCGTCCCCTTTCTCTCGCTCTTATTTAGCAAAAGCATAGCAGGTAGATGGCTGCATACAGAACAGTTGTTCGTGTGTTTTCTATTGAGCTGTCCGCACAGCATGGTATGGACCTGCGCACGAAATAGGGCGCCCCCGAAGGAGCGCCCTTGCATATCGCCTATGCAGCCAAGTTACGCGACCGGCTCGATCTTCTCGAGGCCGCCCATGTAGGGACGCAGGACCTCGGGGATCGTGATGGTGCCGTCGGCGTTCTGGTAGTTCTCCAGAATGGCAGCCATGGTACGGCCAGCCGGCAGGCCGGAACCGTTGAGGGTGTGCAGGTAGCGCGAACCCTTGAAGTTCTCGGGGTCGCGATACTTGATGTTGGCGCGGCGAGCCTGGAAGTCACCGCAGTTGGAGCAGGAGCTGATCTCCTTGTAGGCGTTGTAGCTCGGCAGCCAGACCTCGATGTCGTAGGTCTGACGGGCAGAGAAGCCCAAGTCGCCGGTGCACAGGCTAATCACGCGATACGGAAGGCCCAGCTGCTGCAGCAGGTACTCGGCCTCGGCGGTCATGCTCTCGAGCTCCTCGTCGGACTCCTCCGGCTTAGCGAACTTGACCATCTCGACCTTGTCGAACTCGTGCTGACGGATGATGCCACGGGTATCGCGACCGGCGGAACCGGCCTCCTCGCGGAAGCAGGGGGTGAAGGCGGTGTAGCGGCGCGGCAGGGTGTCGGCGTCGAGGACCTCACCGGCGTGCAGGTTGGTGAGCACGACCTCGGCGGTGGGGATCAGGAAGTTGTCGCCCGAGACGTGATAGGCGTCGTCCTCGAACTTGGGCAGCTGACCCGTGCCGAACATGGTCTGACGCTTGACGACGATGGGCGGCCACCACTCCTTGAAGCCACGGCTCGTGTGCGTGTCCAGGAAGAAGTTGATAAGGGCGCGCTCAAGACGGGCGCCGGCGCCACCGAGAACGGTGAAGCGGCTGCCGGAGAGCTTGTTGCCGCGCTCGAAGTCAAGGATGTCGAGGTCGGTGCCCAGATCCCAGTGCGGCTTAAAGTCGAAGTCGAACTCGCGCGGGGTGCCCCAACGACGGCGCTCGATGTTCTCGTCCTCGTCCTTGCCGTACGGCGTGGCCTCGCAAGGAATGTTGGGCAGGTGAGCCATGAAGTCGTACTGCTCCTGCTCGAGGGCGGTGCGGCGCTCGGCCAGACCGTCAATCTTCTCGTTGACGGCGCGCACGGCCTCCTTGGCGGCCTCGGCCTCGTCCTTCTTGCCCTCCTTCATCAGGGCGCCGATCTTCTTGGACTCGGCATTGCGCGTGGCTTGAAGTTCCTCGACCTCGGTGATGACGGCACGACGCTCGTCGTCGAGCTCAAAGAACTTCTCGCGATCCCAAGACGTCTGGCGGTTAGCCATGGCGACATCGATGGCATCGGGGTTCTCGCGAACAAACTTGATATCAAGCATTAGATCCTCCGGCGATATACATTCCATTTAGGTTGCAACCTTGTACATGTATGGGCAAGTATATACTTATGAGCGTTTACGACCCAACTCAACTACGCAAGAAGGCACCCAATGGACGCAGTTTTTTCCTTTTTGTTTGGCACCCGCACCGGTTTTGCCATCCTTTTCGCCGGCGGCATCCTGCTGTTTGCGATTATTGCCTTTGTAATGGAAAAGCGCACCCATAAGATGTATGTCGACCGCGGCCCCAAGTCCGAGGACGAAGAAGACAGCTTCTGGGACTAACCCGCCAAAAAGGGACAGGTTTATTTTGGTCGGTTTTATCTGGGCAAACGCAAGTGCCCCGCAACTGGAATTGAACCAGTTGCGGGGCACTTTTCGCTAAAAGGACAAAACCGCAGGAAAAACCTGCCAAAATAAACTGTCCCTTTTTTGGTCGGTTTTACTGGAGGGTTGCGTCGATTGCCTTGACCAGGGCGCTGCGCATGCCGGCGTCCTCGAGTGCAACGACGCCCTTGATGGTGGCACCGCCGGGCGAGCATACGGCATCCTTCATCGCCGCAGGATGCTGGCCAGTTGCAAGCTGCAGCTTTGCCGTACCCAGCACCATCTGGCTCACAATGCGATAAGCATCCGCACGCGGGATACCGTGCTTGACCGCCGCATCGCCCAGGGCCTCGATTGCCATGGCGACAAACGCCGGAGCGCAACCACCCACCGTGCCGCCCACAAACAGCAGGCTTGTGTCGAGCTCGACGACAGCGCCAAGCTTACCGAGCAGGTCGAGCACCACAGCACGCTGCTCGTCGTTAAGCGTCGAAGCCTTCTCGCAGGCGATGACGCCCTCGCCCACCGAAACCGGCGTGTTGGGCACCGTCGAGATATGCGCGACGCCCGGCAGGACCTGCTCCCACTTGGCACTGTCCCAGGTCCAGGCAACCGACAGAACGACCTTTTTGGCAAGAGCATCCTTGAGCGGGGCGAATACCTTCTCGATCATGTACGGTTTGACCGCAGCGACCACGATATCGGATGCGGCGACAACCTCGGCGGCATCGTGGCAGGCGACCATGCCGCGCACCTCGCAACGCTCGACCAAAGCATCGTAGCGGCCTGCGCAGGCGCACATGTCGCCCGCGGCCACGCCGGCGGCAATCCAGCCATCGGCCATAGCACTCGCCATATTGCCAAAACCGACAAATCCGATCTTCATATCACACAGTCCTCTCAGATGCGTTCCTCAAAAACGAAAGTCATTGTCCCACGCTATTGTTTCGTATTGCCGACCTACTTGTGATACGGCTCGCCACGACTGATCTTGCAGGCACGGTAAATCTGCTCTAGCAGCACCACACGCGCCAGGTTATGCGGCAAGGTAATGCGTCCAAAGCTGAGCATCTCGTCGGCGCGGGCGCGCACCTCATCACTCACGCCGTCCGAACCGCCGATTACAAAGGCAATGTCGCTGCTGCCTCGCAGCATAAGATCGTCGAGCCTCGCCGAAAACTCCTCGCTCGAGCGCTCCTTGCCCTCGATAGCCAGCAGGATCACATGCGCTCGAGATGGCAAGGCGGCAAGAATCGCCGCCCCCTCCTTGTCGCGCGCGGCATCCACGCCGCCCGCCTTAGCCGGGTCGATATCGGCCACCTCGCGGATATCCACCTTGGCATAGGCACCTAGGCGCTTGGTGTACTCAGCGCACGCGTCCTTCCAAAAGCGCTCCTTGAGCTTACCGACGCAAACGACGGTGTATTTCACGCGCGTCTACTCCTTCGAATCGTTTTGAACTTTGCCGGCGGCCAGCATCTGCTCGAACATCGAGGCCGACTGCGAAAAGTCGCTCGGCAGCACGACCGTCGAGGTTTTACCCGTGCGAGCGAACTCCGTCATCATCTCGGACCACTGCGTAAACATGAACAGTTGGTTGGCCTCGTCATTGCCGACACCCGTCTCCTGGATGATCTCGAGCGAATCTTTGATACCCAGCGCGATGGCCTTGCGCTGGTTGGCGATGCCCTCACCCGCCTTTTCCATAGCCTCGGCCTCGGCGGTCGCCTCGGTGACGCGCTTGATGCGGTCGGCCTCGGCGAGCTCCTGCGCGGCAGCGCGCTTGCGCTGGGCAGCGTTGATGTCGTTCATGGAGTTCTCAACCTCGGTCGGCAGTGCGATTTTGGTGATGAGCGTCGACACGAGGGTGAAGCCGTAGGCGGCCATCTGCTCGGAAACGGTAGCGTTGACATCCTTGGCGATGTCATCCTTCTTGGCAAAGACCTCATCGAGTGTGTAGACGGGGATGGAGGAGCGCAGGGCGTCGGTGATGAAGTCGCGCATCTGGTCGACGGGCTCCTGCAGCATATAGTAGCTCTTGTAGATGCCCGAATCTGCCGGGCCGGCGCCCATGTCATAGCTCACGTGGTACTGAGCGGAGACCTCAAGGCCAATGGTCACGTTGTCCTGGGTCTTAACGTCGATGCCAAAACCATTTTTCATGGTGCGCAGACTCACCGTGGCGGCCTTGCGGTCAATCACGGGCACCTTCACGTGGAAGCCCGCGTTGACGATACGATTGAACTTACCCAAGCGCTCGATGATCACAGCGTGCTGCTGCTCAACGACGTAGCAGGCGTTGGGGAGCAGCAGCAACAGGATGATGATGGGAATCAAAAGGCTGGTAAGGGCGGCGATGATACCGGAAAACAGCATGGTCTCTCCTCTGATAGGCACACGTTGGCATTAGGATACCCGTCCAAGGAGATCGTGCATAACAAAAAAAGCTCCCATTGCTGGGAGCTCTTTCATTTAATGGTGCGGGCGAAAGGACGTCCGCGTATCCGCTTCGCGGATCCGCACCGGCTTCGCCCGCCTGCCGGCGGACTCGCCAGCTCGCTAAAAACGCTCCGCGTTTTCTTGACGCTCGCTCCTTCACAGGTTCAAGTCCCTGCGATGAGCACATAACAAAAAAGCTCCCATTGCTGGGAGCTCTTTCATTTAATGGTGCGGGCGAAAGGACTTGAACCTTCATGGGGTTGCCCCCATACGGACCTGAACCGTACGCGTCTGCCAATTCCGCCACGCCCGCGTGCAGGAATTAGAATAACGGAGCGCCACCGCGAACGCAAGAACTATTTTTGAAAAAGTTTGCAGGCATTTTCCCAAGCGGCATGCGCGATTGTTTCGGCGTCCTCACCAGTGCGATCGACACGGTCGTTAACCAGCGCGTTTGCCGTAATGGAGATCATTGCGGGCTCGCATTCAAGACCGCGGATGGGCTCCGGAGCCATATACGGGCAATCCGTCTCGAACAAAATTCGATCGAGTGGGGTTGCCGCAAATGCCTCGCGCACGTCGTCGTTGCGCTTAAAGGTAGCCGCACCACCATAGGCGATATAGCAGCCCAGCTCCACAAAGCGCTCCATCGTGGCGCGGTCCTCGCCAAAACAGTGCAGCACACAACCGGCCTGGGGCACGCCCACCTCACGAAGCACGTTGTACGCATCCATATGCGAGGTGCGCTCCCCATCCGAGTCCTCGTGCCGCAGGTGCAACTCCACCGGCACATTGCAGCGCACGGCGACTTCGAGCTGACGTGCCATGCAATCAATCTGCACGCTGTGGGGCGCCGGCGTGATGTCGTCGTCGTAATCCATGTGGTAGTCCAGACCGATTTCGCCAATACCGGCGCACAAAGGGTCATCAAGCGCAGCAACAACCTGCGCGTGAATGTCGTCGGTATAGTCCGGCGCGCCATACGGATGCACGCCGGCAAGATACTTGATCTGCGGGATATCCTGCATCGGCAGAATTTCGCGCGTCAGCCAGTCGCTATAGTCCGTCACGCTGCGCTTGTCGGCGATGGGGTCGAAGACCGTCACCAACAGGTCGATGCCTGCCGCCTTGGCACGCACGAGTGTCTCGGGCACATCCTTGCCCCAGAACGAAAGCAGATGCGCATGTGTGTCGGCAAGCGGTGCCAAGGGCACGGGACAAGCAACCGTCTTCTTTTTCTTGGTAAACGTCACGCGTTCGGCATTAAGCGTCATGGGAAAGCTCCCGAGCCAGGCACACAAAGTCGGCGACGCCGAGCGTCTCGGCGCGCGTGGTGGGTGCGATACCGCAAGCCTCAAAGGCGGCATCGAGCACGTCCTTGGCAAAGCCGTTGGCGCTCATGGAATTGCGGATGGTCTTGCGACGCTGAGCAAATGCAGCATCAATCACGCGGGCCACAAATTCGCGATCGAGTCCTTCGGGCACCACACCGTCAACACGGTCGATACGCACGACGGCCGAGTCCACGTGTGGCGCCGGCATAAAGCAACGCGGCGGCACCTCAAAGCGACCCGTTACCTGCGCATACAGGCCAAGCTTTGCCGTATAGCCGCCATAGGTCTTGTTGCCCGGCACTGCGGCAATGCGATCGGCAACCTCCTTTTGCACCATGACGACGGCGCGCTTGAGCGCCGGCATCGTCTGGAAAAATTGCAAAATGATCGTCGCTGCCACGTTATAGGGCAAGTTCGCGACAAATACCGTCGGCTCACCGCCCGCAGCCTGCTCAATCTGCTCCGGGCCCACCTTAAGCGCGTCGCCCATGATAAAGCGGAAGTTGGCATAGTCGGCGGCGTGGGCGTCGAGCACCGGTTCGAGCTCAGGATCGGCCTCAATGGACGTAACGCACGCCGCTTCCTGCAGCAACGCAAGTGTCAACGTACCGCAACCCGGACCCACCTCGAGTACGCGCTCGTCACCTGCAAACTCGGCAAGCTCGCAGATACGCTCGATCACATGATTGTCGATTAGAAAGTTCTGACCCAGGCGATGCTTGGTCGCAAGGCCAAACTCCTCCAGCAGCTCCCTTGTTGCCGTGGGGTTTGCCAAAGGCGAAGTTGTCATAGTTGCCTCCTTAGCATGATGGCGGCGTCTTGAAACGAAAGGGCATGGACCGTTGCGGCCATGCCCTTACATCTAAACAGCAAATTGCCGATATGGCGCTCGCGCGGTCTCTACGCCAGACGCGGGAACAGCGGATCGCCCTTCTCGACGGGCTGACCGCCGGCAAGCAGGCCCCAAGTGCAAATGCCCTTGAGGTCGTCGCTCGCGGCCTCGCCCTCACAGGACAGGCGGCGCAGGGCCTCGGCAGAGGTCTGAGGCATGAGCGGCATCAGCAGGTGAGCGGCGATGCGGATGGCCTCGAGCAGGTTGTAGATCACAAACGCCAGCTCGTCAGCCTTGGCCTCGTCCTTGGCAAGTGCCCAAGGCTCGGAGTCCTCGATGTAGTGGTTGGCGGCGTGGATGAGCTCCATGACCTCATCCTTGGCTCCGCCGTAATCGAGCACGTCCATCTTGGCCATGTAGCGCTCGACCAAACCGTCGGCAATCTTTGCCAGCGGGTTATCGAACGCGTCGGCAGACGCCGGTTTAGCCGGGGCGCAGCCGTCAAAGTACTTTGCGCTCATGTTGAGCGAGCGCGAAATGAGGTTGCCCCAGCTGTTGGCCAGATCGGCGTTGTAGACCTGCTCCATGCGATCGAAGCTGATGGCGCCGTCGGTGCCGGGGACCACGTCGGTCATAAAGTAATAGCGGTAGCCCTCGACGCCCAGCATGTCGATAACATCCTGCGGAGCGATGGCGTTGCCGCGGCTCTTGGACATCTTCTCGGCCTTGCCGGTCTCGGCATTGCGCACGGTCAGGAAGCCGTGGGCAAAGACGTGCTCGGGCAGGGCCTCGCCGATGGCCATGAGCATGGCGGGCCAAATGACGCAGTGGAAGCGGATGATGTCCTTACCCACGATGTGGAACTGCGCGGGCCAGCGATAGGCCAGCTCGGCACGCGCCTCGTCGGTGTCGACACCGTAGCCGACGGCCGTCATATAGTTGAGCAGCGCATCGAACCACACGTAGGTCACGTGACCCTCGTCAAACGGGACCTGAATACCCCAGTCAAAGCTCGTACGGCTCACGGAAAGGTCGTTGAGGCCGCCCTCGACAAAGCTGCGAACCTCATTCATGCGGAACGCAGGCTCGACAAAGTCGGGGTGCTCGTCATAGAGCTTGAGAAGCTTGTCCTGGAAAGCGGAAAGCTTAAAGAAGTAGGACTCCTCCTGCACGCGCTCAAGCGGACGGTGGCAGTCGGGGCACAGGTGCTGGCCGACGCTGCCGTACTCCTCGTCGCCCTTCTGGACCTGCGTATCGGTGAAGTAGGTCTCGTCAGGCACGCAATACCAGCCGTCGTAGCTGCCCTTATACAGGTAACCGGACTCCTTCATGCGCTCCCACAGGTACTGCACGGCATGATGCTGGCGCGGCTCGGTGGTGCGGATGAAGTCGTCGTTGGAAATCTCGAGCTTGCTCCAAAGCTCCTTGAAGTGCGGGGCCTGGCTGTCGGTCCACTCCTGCGGCGTCATACCATGCTTGGCTGCGGCCTCGGCGACCTTCTCGCCGTGCTCGTCCATGCCGGTCAGGAACTTGACGTTATAGCCGGCGGAGCGGCGATAGCGAGCCTGAACGTCGGCGATGATGGTGGAATAAGCCGTGCCCAGGTGCGGATCGGCGTTGACGTAGTAGATGGGCGTCGTGATAAAGAACGAAGGCTTGCTTTGATCCATGGGGTTTGTCCTCCAGAAAAACGTTGCATACAGGGGATGATTCTAGCGCAAGGGCTGGATATCCTCCATCTATTGCATATCGAGCACCATGGCATAGACATCGCGCTTGCGGCGCGAATACTTCTGAGACAGGCGCTTGGCCACCGCAGACGCGGGCTCCCCCTCCTCGAGCGCGGCGCGGATATCCTCGCGCAGGGCCTCGTCGGGATCCGCTGCCGTGGCGCCGACCGGCACGATACCGGCCTCCTCATCCTCGCTCGGTGGCGCGATGACCAGCGCAATCTCGCCCTTTACCTCGCCGCGAGCACGCAGCTCCTCGGCAAGCTGGTCAGCGGGCCCGCGCAAGACCTCCTCGTGCAGCTTGGTGAGTTCGCGGCAGACGGCAACCTCACGCTGGGGAAAGACCTCCGCCACGGCCTCGAGCGTCGCCACGATGCGATGTGGAGACTCGTAGAAGATGAGTGCGCCGGGCACCACGGCAAGGCGCTGCAAACGGCGCACACGGTCGCCGTGCTTTCGGCCCAAAAAGCCCTCGAAGAAAAAATGCTCGCAGGGAATGCCGGACGAAACAAGCGCCGTGACGCAAGCAGAGGGCCCGGGAATAACTTCGACGGGCACATCGGCCTCACGCGCCGCCTCGACCAGCGCCTGGCCGGGATCGGACACGCTCGGCATGCCGGCGTCCGAGGCAAAAGCGAGGGTCTCCCCCGCCAGCAGACGGTCGACCAGGCCGGCGGCGCGGCTGGCGATCACATTCTCGTCGCAACGGACAAGCGGCTTGGAAATGCCCAGGTGCATCAGTAGCTTTGACGTCACACGCGTGTCTTCGCAGCAGATGGCATCAGCAGCGGCAAAGGCCTCACCAACGCGCGGGGACAGGTCGCCCAGGTTGCCGATGGGCGTGCCGACCACATAGAGTTTGCCCGTATGGGCGCTGTTTTGCGTCATATCAACCTATTCAATCATGCCGCGCTCGAGCGTACCGAGCGCCGCGCGGGCGTCCCATGCTGCAATGCGCTTCTCGGTCTTCCACGTTTGGAAGAACCAACCGGCAGCCGGCGCAAACGAAGCCAGCTGGTTGGCGATAAACACGCGCTCGTAGGCATTGCGGCCCTCGGGCGTAACCGACGAGTTGGCAAAGATCGCCGCGCCCGACCATTCGCCCACCAGCACGGGGAACCCAGTCGAAATCGCTTCTTTAAGCTCGCGCTTGTTACGCGAAATCGCCGTCGTCAGCCCGCGAGGGCTCGTGATGTCGAGCGCATACTCGTCGCGGTAATGGTACAGGTGAAGATCCATGTAGACGTTCTTGTACTTGGCGCCGCGCATAAAATGCTTCCACTCGCTGGGATGCCCCGACGACGAGAAGACGACGATCTTATCCTCGGGCATATACGAACGGACGAGCTCGTAGGCATCGCGATAGAAATTGCGCAGGTAGTGAGCAGGAATGCCATCCGTCATGGTGAAGAGGCTCTTGCGAACGCTCATCTGCGGCGTGTCCAGCAGCTCAATGCCCAGCAGGCTCTCGGCCTCGCCATAGCGATCGGCCAAGCGCTCGAGCACGTCGAGTGCGACATGACGGCCGTTGGTGGACGAATGCCACTCGGCAACAGCCTCCGGCGTGGTGGGCGAATCGTTGGAATCGCCCTGGCCACCGGGCACGGTTGCCAGATCGAGCAGCACGCGGATGTCGTACTTGGCAGCCCACTCAATTGCGCGGTCGATGTAATCGACAACCGATATGTAGGAGGCATCGGACTCCTGTGAGCCAAAGGCATACCAGGGCACCGGCAGACGCACGGCATTGAGACCGATCTGCGCCATGCGACGAAAATCGTCCTCGCTCACAAACGTCTCGTAATGGCGGCGCATGCGCTCGTTATAGGCGGCGGTACCCATGGCCTCCTGTAGCTCGGCCGCGTTGGATGCACCGGTCGCCGCGTACAGCGACGGGGTCACCCAAGGCTCGGGAATAAACCAGCCAGAGAGATTAACGCCGAGTATCCTCTCCATCACTGCCCCCTTCGGATCATGCAGGTCGAACCCGCATCGTATTGCGTAGGATAAGTATCGTTTTGAGTATACCCGCGTGTGCGGACAGGCGACCGAACGGTCTGTAAAGTGACGCGAAAGTGGGAGGAATGTCTGGGGCGGGCGGGCTCGGAATGGTGCGACGAGGTGTGTACGCGCGCCGGAGGCAGGCACCGGAAAGCATGTCCCGTTCTATCGCTCAATAATGGGG
>DXLV01000010.1 GCA_019414545.1 Collinsella sp.
AGTCTGCTCCGGCTGGTTTTAGCGCCGCCGCAGCGGAATCGGATACGGGCGCTGCGTCGGCGCTAAAACCAGCCGGAGCAGACTTCTTCTCAAACGGCAGCACAAAGGTCAGGACGTCATCCTTATCCTCATCAGCCCATTCAGCTGCATAACGCGCTACCCAATAGCCAACGGCACGATGCTTGAGCATCTTGCCAAAGACCGTGAGGAATACCGTGACAAACGCCGTCAGCACCAAGAACAATACGAGCGTGATGCCACCGCCGGTAACAAGCGCCTCAATAGCCGAAGGACGGTAGTAGTAGCTATACATACCGACAGAGGCAATGGTGCCAAAGACGAGCGTCAGGATCCAGGTGACAACGTTGGCGACCAGACCCGTCAAAAACTCGGGAAGGAACGAAGCGCAGAACAGTTTGGTCTTGTTGTGCTTAAAGGCCGCCCAGACCTTATCGAGCGAAAACGCGCTCTCGACACGACCGGTCACCGCAAAGTGCATCACGGCAATGTCGGCGAACATCTTAAAGAAGACCCCCAAGACCGCCGTGGCAATCATAGCCAGGACAAGCAGGCCAAGCGAGCCGAACAGCGCTGCCTCGAGTGCATAAGAGCCGTAATACGAATACGAGCCCGCGGCGCCAATTACCACGCTCTCCACCAGCGAAAGCACTACACCGATAACGGGAATGGCAGCAATAACCTCGAGCACGACCGAGATAACGCTCGAAAAGACTCCGAGGCCAAACGACGTGGAACGCATGAGTGGACGATCCATACCGTCATCAACCTTAAGCGACAGATCGCGACCCCACTCAATACCAAAGCCGGAACCACACACGCTCGCAATGCAAGCTGCCAAAAAGCCGATGGCAGCTGCAATGCCGCCAATAACGGGAATAAACAGCACGAGTACCGACACAACACAAATCAGCGCCGGTAAAAAGGCAATCTGGCACACGCGCTGCAGCACGCCCGGCGTCTTGGTCATATCCTCAAACGCCTGAGCCACACAGCCCTTGGACGCATTCGCCACGGGCGGTTGCGGAACAAACTGCTGGGGCTGACCCTGAGGGGCAGAGGCTGCGGCACCGGCATTGGGGGCACCACACGCGCCGCAGAACTTGTCGTTATCGCCCATGGGGGCACCACACTGCGAACAGAACATCGAGATCATCCCTTCGTATCTTGAGCGAATCATCTGGATCGCAAACGATGTCTTTGGCATCATTATCACCCAATGTGGGGACAAATACTCCAACATGACGCATTTGCAATGCGCAGGGCGCTATTCGATTGTTTGATGGGCTCGACCGCGTTAGTTCGTTCCGCGGAAACCCTTGCCGACGATCTCGGAGCTGTCGACGATCGTGATAAAGGCACCCGGATCGATCTCGCGAGCGTAGCGACGCAGCTGCACGGCCTCGCGGCGACTCAGCACGCTCATGATCACCGTCACGCACTTGCCCGAGAAAGCACCGTAGCCGCGACTGATAGTCGCCGTACGGTTGAGATGCTTGACGATAAACTCCTCGACCTTAAGGGGCTCGGAACAAATGACTGTGCAGACTTTGCGCAGGTGAATGCTCTCGATGGCCTTGTCGACCACGAGCGTCTTGGCAAACAGGCCGAGCACGCAGTACAGACCGACGCGCGGGCCGTACAAGAAGGCCGCGATGGTCACGATGCCGATGTCGACCAGTAGCAGGGCGCGGCCAATCTCGAGCGTCGTGCGACGTTTGAGGATCATGGCGAGAATGTCCGTGCCGCCCGTCGAGGCACCAATATCAAAGACGATGGCGCTGCCGAGCGCCGGCAGAATCACGGCAAAGCACAGGTCGAGCCACATATCGCCCGTCATCGAGACATCGGTCGGAATAAAGAGCTCAAACAGCGAGACGTAGGCCGAAAGCGCAAACGAGGCGAAAACGCTCCACAGGATTGCCTTGCGCTCCAAAAAGATAAAGCCCAGAACGACCAGGACCGCATTGATAATCCACATAAAAACGCCGACGGGCAGGGTCGGGAACAGCGTGGACAGAATGACCGACACGCCCGAGGTGCCGCCAAAAGCAAAGTGATTAGGGGTTTTAAACGCAACGATGGCAAAGGCCGTGAGGATCAGGCCCAAATTGAGCTCAGCAAAAAAGCGCGGAAAGCCCGGCTCCTGGCTGCGCTTGCGACCAGCGCGCTCGCCCCGCTCGATAACATCGCGATCGACCACGCGCTCCATCGGCACCACGGGAGGACGATGCACCTCCTCGGCAGCACGCGACGCCGCCTCTGCCGCAGCGGCCTCAATCGCCCATGCCTTGCTTTCTGTTTCGTGCTCGTCAGCCATTACGGCAACTCCTCGTTAACAATTTGGAAACAATGCGCCCATTAGAGTAACGCGGAACGTAGGGATTGCAACCCCCAGTTAGACGAGCGGTATGACTACATCGGGAGCGTATAAAAACGGCCGGCCACGCTTTTGCTTGCGCGGTCGGCCGTTGAACGTTTTCGCAGATAAAACCTGCCAAAACAAACCTGTCCCCTTTTGGAAGGTTATTCGTGCTGGCTGGTGCGGTGCTCGTACTCCTCGGGGGTGATGACATCCTCGATGCGCAGGTTGACGCCCGCCACCTCAAGGCCAGTCATCGCGGCAAGGCGCTCGGTGACACGTGCCTTGACATCGTCGAAGATCGCGGGCGCATAGGCGCCGTACTCGATGATGACGGAGATGTTGACGACCACGCGATTGTCATCGGTGACCTCGACCGTCACGCCCTTGGTCAGATTCTCGGCACCAAACTGCTCCTGCACAAAGTGCATGAGGTTACCCTTCATGCCCAGAACGTGCGGAACCTCGCGGGTGGCCATGGCAACGATTTTCTCAATCACACCGTTGGAATAGGTCAGCGAGTCCTCGGACTCGTCCGCCTCCTCGTCGTCCTCATCCTCATCGGACTCGGCCTCGACAAGAGCCTCGTCCTCGAGTGTCACATCCTCGGCTTCGGCGACGACCGCTTCGTTCTCCTCGAGCTCGGTATCGGCTACATCGACCTTCGTATTAAAAGCCATGGTTCCTCCTTATGCCTGCCGCGGATGCGACAGTCGAATACATATTAGCGACCGCTAAACAAACGGCCGAAGAAGTTGACGATCCCGTTCTCGCCGTCGCGAATCTGACCGATCACAGCTCCGATCAGCACAAAGAACGCAATGACGAGCGTATCCCACAGACCGAGCGTGAGCACCAGCACCGCGAGCACAAAACCCGCGACGGCGCCGAGCGTGGTATTGGGATGACGAACGGCATAGCTCCAGATAGCCGCCCCCGTGCCCTTGATGAGACCCATAGCCTCGTCAAAGTCGTCGGCGACCGCGTCACGCGACTCGGCGCTCTCTACCATGGGATCGACGACCTCGCTTGCCGGCGCGGCGCTCTGATCGATGGTCAGGCGCGGGGTGCGGACGGTCTTGTCTTGATTGGTATCACTCACCGGAAACCTCCACGGTCTGGACGGTAGTCTTAGACGGCAAAAAACGGACGCGTGCGGTCGTGCCCGGTGTGCCGAGCATGGTATCGCAGGCCTCCTCGATACGCTGCTGCATCGCGGTAGCCAGAGATGCCACGTCCTTATCGTCAAGCGCGATAGCCTCGACCTTAAAACGAACGTGCGAATCGTCGGGGCCTTGGACGCGGGCCTCGACATGCTCGACCATCACGCGGTCGTCGCGCTCGGCAGCAGCCCTGGCGCACGAAGAAAGCGCCGCAAGGGTAACCTCGATATTGCGCTCCCCCGCCGGATGCACGCAGGACGGCTCGCGACGGGCGAACATCAGGCGGAAAAAGCTCAGCAGTACGCCAAGCGCCACGACGCCGGCGCACACCGTCACGACGATGCGCGGCATGGGGTCGCGCATCAGCAGCATAAAGCGATACGTATACGGCCCCCAAAACTGGCAGACAAGCGTACCCAGCGCCACGATGGTGGCGGCAAGATACACGATCGCTAGGGCTCGTTTGAGTACGCGCACGCGGCGCTCCCTTCAAATCTCGGCTCTCGAAATGCAAAACGGTTCGCATCATTATAAAAGAGCCGGGTCCGGTGCTCTACGCACGCGGATCCGGCTCATCTATTCCACGAGGCTTGCATGCTCGCTTCATTATGCCCAGATATGCACGGCTTAACCCGTGCGGGCGCTACTCCTCCTCGAGGGCAGCGATGACCTCGTCGGTCATGTCCATGGTGCTGTAAACATCCTGGACGTCGTCGAGCTCCTCAAGACGGTCGATGAGGCGCTGGACCTTCTTGGCGTCGGCGCCGGAGACCTCGGTCGGGGTGGTCGGGACCATGGTGGTCTCGGAGCCCTTGACCTGGACGCCCTGCTCCTCGAGCGCCTTGGAGACAGCCATGACCTCGTTGGCAGTAGTCCAGACGATCCACTCCTCGCCGGCATCCTCGTAGTCCTCGCCACCGGCCTCGGCGATGGCCATCATGAACTCATCCTCGTCACCGGCAGCACCGTTGGCGATCATGGTCTCCTTCTTGGCGTTCTCGTCCAGGATCTCCTTGGCGACGACGATCTGGCCCTTGCGCTCAAACTGGAAGGCGACGGAGCCGGAGGTGCCCAGGTTGCCACCAGCGTGGGAGAAGGCGGAACGGACATCAGCGGCAGTACGGTTGCGGTTGTCGGTCAGGCAGTCGACGTAGACGGCGACACCGGCGGGACCGTAGCCCTCGTACACGATGTTCTCGTAGACAGCAGCATCGGCACCCGAACCAAAGGCCTTGTCGATAGCGGACTTGATCTTGTCCTTAGGCATGGACTGAGCCTTAGCCTTGGCAACGGCAGCGGCGAGGCTGGCGTTGTTCTCGGGCAGCGGGTCACCGCCGAGACGGGCAGCAACGGTGATGTTGCGGCTGAGCTTGGAGAAGAGGGCGGAACGCTTGGCGTCCTGCGCGCCCTTACGATGCTTGGTTGTGGCCCACTTAGAGTGTCCGGACATACGTGTCTCCTATCGGTTTCGACCTAAAGCCCAGCGCAGATGCTCGGGCAATATAAACAAACGTCGTTATGATATACCTACTGGCCTGCGAGATAAACCCCAAAATGAAGGCGTCGTGATGATGCCACCCTTTGGTGCAAAGCAACCTGACCCCAATGCACCAAGTTAGGACCAGAGGAGGTCGCTGCGGGTGATGGTGGCACCGATGGCGAAGGGCATGCAGGCGATGACCGGATACAGGTAGCGCATGTAGGTCGAGCCGTTGCACGGACCAATCAGGCACACGGCGAGCACGCCCAACAGCGGCACCCAGATCGCCAGCGCACGCCATGAATGACGACGCAGCAGGTAGACCACCACGGCGGTCATGATCCACACATAGGTGGCCGAGCTCATGGTGAGCGAGATAAACGGGATGCGCTGCACCGCCACACGGTACAGATTGATCAGGTGGTCACACCAGCGCACCACGTTGCTGTCAACCGGATGGAAGTCGAAGTACTTGAGATTATCGGGGCGTGCCATAATCTCGGCACTGCGCGCCGTGCTGTAGACCCACGCATCGCGGGCACTCGGATAAAAGTAGCCGTAGTAGTTATTGATGAGCGCCGAGATGTAGCACTCGGGATCCTTTTTGAACATCTGGGCCCACACCTCAAAATAGGCCTTGATGTCCTCCTGCGAGGCGTATTCGTTAAAGCAATTTTTGACGGCATCCGACTTATCCGGGTTGTAGCGGTGGCCCAGATTCTCGTACTTGAGCACACGGTCGATCACGGCGCGCTCTTCATCGGTCACCAAGCCGTCGCAAGGAGCCTCCACGATGGTGCCGTCTTCCTTAACCGTGGGGTTGACGCCCGAGTTGAGGCCGTCATGCTTTTGGACGAAACGAGCCGTCTGCTGGAACGGAATCGAAAGGATTTCGCGCTTGGAACCAGGCGTGATGTCGTGCGCCGGCATAAAGACCTTGGTGAAGTACATATTAGAGACAAGGCAGAGCGCGAGCACCGCGAGGACGCCAACCCAGCGGAAGCGCGGCGTGGCGCATGAGACCGCGGTGCCCGTCTGCTTAGCCGCACGACGAGCCACATGTACATCCCATGCGCAAAACGCCGCCGCAATCACGCAGGCCGCCAACGGAAAGACCAGGCCGCCATTGCGCAAAAACGTGGAACCCATGGCAGCCAGCGCAAGCAACAGCCAGTCGTGGCGCGCAAAGAGCACGGGGGCTTTCTCGCCCGCTCGCTCGACATTGGCATCACGACGGGGCAAGCCACATGCCACGAGCTTGACGGTCTGTACCAGCAGCACCAAAAACGCGTCGGCAAAGAGCACGTCTTTGGTGAGCAGGGCCGCGTAGTTAGAGAACATCGGCATAAACGCAAAGAACAGCAGGATCGTACCGCGAACCGGCAGGCTCACGCCCAGTTTGCGCAGCGACGAAATGGAATAGGCCATGCAGGCAGCCGTGATGACAAATTGAGCGCAGGTATAGATGATGAGACCCGCGTTAGCGCTGTTGAACAGCGAAAGCCCCAGTTGAACGCACGAGCCGATAATGGCCGTGTGCACTACGGGATGGTGCCCGTTGAGCAGCACGTTGGGGTTGAGCAGGCGCAGGTAGTCGCTCGTGCCGTTGGGATAGTTGAACCACTGGCGAATCTGCGCACCCGTATCTCCCATAAAAAGGCCGGGCAGCGAAGCGATGAGCGTGGGCGCCCAGGCGATCATAAGCACCAGGAAGGGCCCGGCAAAGGGATGGACCGAGAGCACGGCGTGAGCCACACGCCATATGCGGCCAAAGTGCGCCTCGGAAAACGGGATGCGTCGGGAGCTCAGCCAATCCAGACACTCAAAAGCCAGATAGAAGGCCACGATCGCTAGGAGCATCCAGCCCGCGCCGCCAATCCAGGCGCAGATGATGCGGGCCTTGTCGCCAAGAACAATCTCGGCCGAGTCGATGAGGTCATAGCTACGGCCGAACACCATGCAGATGGCGAAAAACAGCGACGGCAGAATGATCGATGGACGCCAGGTGTCGCCACGGCCAAAGAACACGTAGCGAAACGGCAGCGTGAGCAGGCAGGCAAGCGCAAGCAGCATGACCGCGTCGGTATGGCCGGCAAACGAGAGGAGTACCTCGTAGCACACGTACAGCATGCCCGAGGCTTTGGGGTCAATCGCCAAGACTGCGTTGCTCGACACCGGGGCGGGATCGATGGAAAACGCCGTGGTCGCCAACAGCGCGAGCAGAAATGCGATGAGCGTCTGCTTGGCGGGGTAGCGCTTAAACCAGACGATGCGGGCCGCGTCGCGCGCAGCCGTTGTGGAGAGATCGGAATCCTTCACAGTCCGAAAGCCTTTCTAGAAACCTGCCAAAAAGGGACAGGTTTATTTTGGCAGGTTTTATCTGGTGAAACGTTACGGTTCTGTCATCATTGCCCAGCAAACCACCACAAAGGTGCCTGCCCCCTTTGTGGTCGTATGTGGTGGTTAAGCGTCGAGGTAGATGCGCTGGGGGCGATTGCGGTGTCGGGCGAAGATGATGAGCGCCAGGCCCGCAATAACGAGCGGAAGGCTCAGCAGCTGACCCATCGTGATGACGCCGCCCAGCAGATAGCCAAGCTGGGCGTCGGGCACGCGCACGAACTCGACGAGGAAGCGGACGATGCCGTATCCCATCACGAACACACCCATAAACGTACCCTGGGGCAGCAGCGGCTTTTTACGGCTGAGCACCTGAAGAATGCAGAAGAGCACGATGCCCTCAAGAAATGCCTCGTAGAGCTGGGAGGGGTGACGCGGCATATCACCCGCGGTGCCACCGAAAACCACGCCCCAGGGCAGATCGGTCGGCTTGCCCCACAGCTCACCGTTGACAAAGTTGGCACAACGGCCCAGGCACAAGGCCAGCGGCGCGCCGATGACGGCAAGGTCTGCCAAAGTCCATGCGTCGAGCTTATACATGCGGCACACGATGATGCCGCCGATAATACCGCCCACCAAACCGCCATGGAAGCTCATGCCGCCCTCGTTGGTGGCAAAGATCTCGAGCGGGTGCGCCCAGTAGTAGCCATCACCGTAAAAGACGACGTAGAACAGGCGCGCACCGATAATGAGGCCAAAGACCACGCCGACCACGACACTCGTCAGGTCGTCAATCGTGATGTTAAAGCCCCAGCGACGCTGCGTGCGGTACATGACGACCGCCGTGAGCAGGGCGCCGACCACATAGGCCAGACCATACCAGTAAATCGTGATGGGCCCCGCCGAAATCGCGACGGGATCAAGCATATGGTAGAAGTCGTTGAGCATGTCGACCCTCCTACTCCCTACATACCAAATGCGGCCGCGGGCCTTGCGCTCGCAGCCGCATATTTGGGCGTAACGTCTATGCGGAGTATGCCGTCCGCAGCTTTCGCAGCTTAGAACGGCGCGTACTCGTCGTACAGGTCCTCGGCCTCGCCGGAGGCATTGACCTGCTCAACTCGTGTAACGCCGGGCACATGCTCCTTCAGGATGCGCTCAATACCCATGGACAGGGTCAGCGAGCTCATGGGGCAGCCGGCGCAAGCGCCCTGCAGCTCCAGTTTGACGACGCCCTCGTCGTCAACGCCCACATACTCCATATCGCCGCCGTCGGCCTGCAGGTTGGGGCGAATCTCTTCAAGAACCTTCTTAAGCAGCTCTTCGTTAACAGCCACAGGGGCTCCTTTCTCACAATTACGCGGGCGCGCCCGCGGACAGAAGCTATGTTACTACAGCCGTGTACCCGCTCACGAGCCGTCCATGCGCGCAGACGCGACTTTCACGAGTAGTCAATTTGGGACGGGGCTCTTTGAGCTGCGTTCGTCGTCAGATAGCGACAACGCATATTACTGTCGAGCCTGTCCCCCGGTACCAATCTGGACATCGACGATGACCTGGCGGTAGCTGATGCCACAGGAGTCGAGAATGCGGCGGCTGATACGGCCGTCATCGGTGTCGGCGTACTTGTTGTCCAGGTAGACGACCTCGCCCACACCCACCTGAGCCAAAATCTTGGCGCAGTCGTGGCACGGGAACAGCGTGACGTAGACCGTGGAACCCTCGAGGTCCTTGAGCGAGCCACGGTAGTTGAGCACGGCGTTGGCCTCGGCATGGACCACGTAGTTGTGCTTGTCCTGCAGCGGGTCGTCGCTCGTACCCCACGGGAAAAAGTCATCGTTGAGCGCCGAGGGTGTACCGTTGTAGCCCACCGAAAGGATGCGGTGGTTGGTACTGGCGATGCACGCACCCACCTGCGTGTTGGGGTCCTTGCTGCGGCGCTGCGCGGCGATGGCCACGCTCATAAAGAACTCGTCCCAGCTAATGACGTCCAGGCGCTTGCCTGACGAAGTTTGATGAAGATCGTCCGACATGGCAGACACCTCCGTAATCGCAATAGTTTGACCCATTGTAGCAGGTGAAAGGTGGAGGCGTTTGTCCCACCGGCGCCCTCACTTTTACACGCGGCGGGGCTTTTGGTTGATGCGGTAGAGCTCGGCGAGTCCTCGCAACGTCAGCGTGTCGTCGACCGTCAGACTGTGACCGACCAGCGACGCGAGCGCCTCGGCGTCGTCGCCGGTAATGACGATGGGCACGTCGCCCTCCCCCGCGGCCTTGGTCGCGCGCATCTCGGCAAGCACCATGTCGAGCATGCCGTCGATGCGGGCTACCTCGCCCAGAACCACGCCCGAACGCATGGCCTCGCGCGTGTTGCGGCCGATGACGTGCGTGGGTGCCGAGGGCTCGACCTGCGGCAGACGCGCCGCAGCAGCCGAAAGCGAGCGGGCGCCAAGCGCCAGACCCGGTGCGATGACGCCGCCCACAAAGGTGCCGCGCGCGTCGATGACCTCGATATTGGTCGTGGTACCCAAGTCGATCACGATGCAGGGAGAGCCGTAGACGGCGCGTGCCGCCACAGCGTCGGCGATGCGGTCGGGGCCGATCTCGGCCGGGTCGTCGTAGTGAACGGGCATGCCGGTCTTGAGGCCCGGCCCCACGGTGAGCACGCGCCCCGTGCAGGTGCGAGAAAGCGCCGTCTTCCACGGGCGCTCGAGCGCCGGCACCACGCAGCTCAGCACGGCAGCCGTGGGCACAAGCGCGCCCGGCATGCCCGCATCGGCTGCCAGTGCACCCATGACCTGCGCGAGCCTCATGCGCGCCTCGTCGGCTGTGATGCTCGACGGCGTGGTGATCTCGCACGTCGCGAGCGGGCATTCCTGTGCCGCGGCTGAATCCTCGGCAAACAGGCCAAAGCGAATGAACGTGTTGCCCACGTCGACCGTCAATATATATGCGCACCCATTAAGCATCGTCGGCGCTCCTTTCGTCTGCCCAGCAGTATATCGCCTACCTAAACCAGTCATCCCAAAATGACTAGCTTGCGGCTATACTGGTGCGCGGTCGCGCGCGAGCTCACGCGGCGGCCCTTGGTAACCCGACTTCCCGCGCCGTATCCGTAGCGGCGCTCCCGGGGGAAGCGGATATACGCAAAGGAGTTCTATATGAGCAATCCCTCGAACCGCGCCTCAATGCGCGGGCAACTCACGCTGCGCGGCGTCGTCATCGGTGTCCTTGGCTGCGTGATCATCACGGCAAGCTCGGCCTACACCGCCCTCAAGATGGGTGCACTCCCCTGGCCGATCGTCTTCGCTGCCGTCATCTCGCTGTTCTTCCTTAAGCTCATGGGCAACGCCAGCCTCAACGAGGCAAACGTCACCCACACCATCATGTCCGCAGGCGCCATGGTCGCCGGCGGCCTGGCGTTTACCATCCCGGGTGCCTGGATGCTGGGCTATGCCGACCAGATCAGCTGGCTCGACATGTTTATCGTGGCGCTCGCCGGCACTATCTTGGGCCTGCTGGCCACCGCGCTCATCCACCGTCACTTTATCGTGGACGCCGCGTTGGAGTTCCCCACCGGCAACGCCGCAGCTCAGACCCTGCGCGCCACCGAGGCCGGCGGCAAGACCGGCAAGCAGCTCTTTGGCTCTATGGCCATCGCAGGCATCTACAGCGTGCTGCGCGACGCCCTGGGCGTGGTGCCCAGCATGCTGTGCACGCTCAACATCCCCGGCGTGACCTTTGGCATCTACAACTCGCCCATGCTGCTCTCCGTCGGCTTCCTCGTGGGCTTCGCCCCGGTCGCCTTCTGGTTTGCCGGCGCCCTGCTGGGCAACTTTGGCATCATCGTGGGCGGCACCGCTGCCGGTCTGTTCGACGTTGTGACCGCGCAGGGCATCGTCAAGTCCCTGGGTATGGGCCTCATGATGGGCTTTGGTGTCGCCGTCGTCCTCAAGGACATCCTGCCGCAGGTCGCCGGTATCGTCCGCGGTCTTGCCGCCGACAGCTCCACCGACACTGACGAGCAGTCGCTCATCTCGGGCTCCCTTAAGCTCGACGCCGGCATCATCGGCCTAGGCGCTGCCGCCATCGCCGTGGTCATCGCCATCGTGCTTGACCTTGGCCCCGTTCCGGCCGTCATCGTCACGCTGTTCACCTTTGTCACCACCATCATGAGCGCACAGAGCTGCGGCCAGACGGGCATCGACCCCATGGAAATCTTTGGCCTCATCGTTATGCTCATCGTGGCCGCCTTCGCACAGATCGCTCAGGTCAAGCTGTTCTTTATCGCCGGCATCGTAGCCGTGGCGTGCGGCCTTGCGGGCGACGTCATGAACGACTTTAAGGCCGGTGCCGTGCTGGGCACCAACCCGCGCGCACAGTGGATCGGCCAGGCCATCGGCGGCATCGTGGGCGCCTTGGTCGCCGCCGCCGTCATGGTCGCGCTCGTCACCGCCTATGGTCCGGACGCCTTTGGTCCCGACAAGAGCTTCGTTGCCGCGCAGGCAAGTGTGGTCGCCACCATGGTCTCGGGCATCCCGAGCGTGCCGTGGTTCGCAGGCGGCTTTATCGCCGGTATCGTCATGTACTGGCTCGGCATTCCGGCCATGATGATCGGCCTGGGCGTGTACCTGCCGTTCTACATGTCGCTCACGGCTTTCCTGGGCTCCTGCGTTAAGCTCGCCTACGACAAGTGGGCCGCACACCGCGACGCTACTGCCGGCCTTTCGGACGAGAAAAAGGCCGCCAAGGACGCCGCCTTCCAGGAACAGGGCTTGGTTGTCGCCAGCGGCCTGCTCGGCGGCGAGTCCATCGTCGGCGTTATCCTGGCGTTTGTCTCCGTGGGCTTAAGCCTGCTGGGCTAAGCTGAGCAGCTGCTCGGTCGTAACTTAGCGACAGCCCGGTCGCAACCATATTGCCTACGACTTGCCCGGTCGGCAGCTTAGCGACTACCGACCGAGCTTTTTGATACCAACGCAAAGAAAGGCCGGCGCGCTGCGTATAACAGCGCGCCGGCCTTATCGTTTGGCTAACGAGACGGTCCCGCTATAAATTGAAGTTCGTTGCAGAAACTACGCTCGAAACGCTACATCTGCTTGCGACGACGATCGCCGAGCGTCACACCCGTGGCAACGAGCGTAATGCCGCCGATGACGAAGACCTCACCTGCAAGCGCGGAGGTATCGCCCGTCTGAGCAAGTGCACCGTCCGTGGCCTTCTTCTTGGCGACAGGAGCCTTTGCGGCAGCCTGCGCAACCTGAGGCTTGGCCTGCAGCTCAGCCTTGGGATGATACTTGTCGTACTCGGCCTGCGCGGCAGCCAGGGCATCCTTGGCATCGCCAAGCTCGGCAAGCGCGGCGGCATAGGCGTCGTTGGCATCGGACAGCTTGGCATCGGCATCGCTCAGAGCAGCCTTGAGGCCAGCGGCGGCATCGACGGCGGCCTTATAGCGAGCGTAGACAGCGTTCAGCTTGACCAGCTTCTCGTTGCCCGTCGTGCCCGCGGCAAGGGATGCCTTGTGGTCGACAGCCTCAAGATCGGCCTTGAGCGCCTCGTCGTTGGCAAGCTCGGCCTTGGCCTTGACGATCTCGAGGTTCGCATCGACGACGGCTTCGTTGGCGGCCTCGAGCTGCTTCTGGGCATCGGCGACACCGGCGACGGCAGCGTCATAGGCGGCCTTGGCGTCGTCGACCGCCTTCTGGGCGCCGGCGAAGCGCTCGAAGGCCTTGTTTGCGCCGGCCAGCTCACCCTCGGCGGCCTTGGCCTTCGCCTGCGCGTCGGACAGGGCCTGCTTCTTGGCATCAACTGCCTGCTTGGCGTCCGAAAGAGTGGTCGCGGCGTGCGTATCTGCGGCCCGAGCCTTGTCAACGCCAGCTTGGGCAGCGTCGTCGGCCTTCTTGGCATCGTCAAGCGTGCCCTGCTTGTTCGCAAGGTCCGTCTTGGCGGCATCGCACTTGGCGGTAAGGTCCTTGACCGAAGCCGTGGCGTTGTCATACGCCTCATTGGCCTGATCGGACTTTGCCTTGGCGGCATCGCGGGCGCTGCGAGCCTTCGCCTTGTGAGCAGCGGCATCGGCTGCCTTCGTCTTGCTGTCAGCAAGCGTGGCGTTTGCCTTATCGAGAGTTGCCTGGGCAGTAGCGGCCTCGCCCTTGGCGGCGTCGAGCTTGGTCTTGGGCGTCTTGACGTCGATACCCTTGAGTTTGGCTTCGGCAGCGTCGTATGCCATCTTCGCGGCGGCGGTGCCGGACTTGGCCTTCTCGTACTCGCCCTTGGCGGTGTTCACGTTCGTGTCGGCCGCGGTATAGGCGTCTTGTGCGTCTTTCTGATTATTGAGAGCAGCGAGATATGCCGTATCGGCCGTGCCCAGCGTCTTCTGCGCCTCGGCGAGCTTGCTCTGGAGCTCCTTGAGTTGCGCCTTCTGCGTCTGCGTGCCGCCAGCGTTATAGGCAGAATCGATGTAGTCGTTGACGAGCTTCTTGAACTCGGAGACAGTGAAATCAGCCTGAGTGTCATCATCGCTGTAATCGAATGCGGTTACCTCGGAATCGGTGTTCTTACCGCTACCGGTTGCGATACCGATAGCCACCGTAGCGGAATCGATAACGTTGAGATAGTGCCCGCAGCCGTCTCCTCTTTCCTTACCGTTTTCATCTTTTGTGCCGGAATACACATCGCGATAGTTTTGGTAGATATAGTACGAATCATAGCGATGAGCCATGAGAGCTTTGCCAGCCTCGCTATCCGCACCGTACTTTTTAATCCAATTCTCGTAATTAACCTTCTCCTGAGTGTAGAGACCAGTATAGGGCCAACCGAGTGTATCCTCGGTCTCGCCGCCGGTATATGCGCCGCCTCCGCCGGCAAGATTTTCACCGTTATCCCAGTAGCAGCCTGAGTGTCTCCAGATGTTCGATGAATATGATGCATTAAGGGCGGCTGCCACAGTCATGCGGAGGCTGACGCTGAGCGCCGACTGACCGTTCGCCTTGCGGAGGTTGTTCTGGGTGTCGAGATATGTCAGGGCGTTGCGCATCTGCTCCAGGGAAAGCGGGTTGGTGTCGCGAGACATGTCCTGATCGACGTACTGGTCATACCATTCGGCCTTGTCATCGGCACCGGTCAGCATCGATACGGCGTCCTGGGCGTTCTTCTTCTGCGTGGCTGTGAACTGGCTGCCGCCGATGATGTAGTTCATGAAGCCGAACATGCCCTGGCTGATAACATTCTGGTCTACGGTCATGTTCGACTTGAGGTCGGCAATCTGCTGGTTAAGCTTCTCGACCTCGGCATTCGCGGTGTCGTATGCCTTCTTGGCGGTATCGGATTCAGCGCATGCCGTCTCCCACTCGCTGCGCTTCTGCTTGCGAACTTCGACAAGCTTATCGTACGCGGTCTTCTTGTCTGCTTCGGTCTGCTGCGCCTTCTCGTATGCGGCCTTGGCGGCGTCGCGCTCGCTGGCGGCGGCGTTGTACTCCTTGTTTGCCGCATCGTATGCAGACTTGGCAGATGCCACAGCAGCGTTGGCGGCGTTGGCCTTCTCCTGCGCGGCGGTGACGGTAGTCTGCGCAGCCTGCAGGTTCGCCTGTGCAGTGGCGTCTGCAGTCGTCGCGGCTTCGAGCGCGGCCTGCGCGGTCGCGAGCTCGCTGGCGGCAGTGACCTTGGCAGCTTCGAGCGCGTTCAGATCGATACCCGTGCCCGAGGTCGCGGCATCAAGCGCGGCCTGCGCCTGGTCGAACTTCTGCTGGGCGTTATCGCGCGCAGTGGTCGCAGCAGCGAGAGCAGCGGCAGTCTCCTGCTTCTTGGCCTGGGCGGAAGTCAGAGCGGTCTCAGTGTCCTTCTTTTCCTGCTGGGCGCTAGCCTCGGCAGCCTTGGCCTGGTCCAGATTGGCCTGTGCAGTAGCAACGGCCTTATTGGCATCATCGAGCTTTGCCTGCGCGTCCTCGACAGCCTTCTTGGCAGTCTCGTACTCGTCCATACCCATGGCCTCGAGCTTGGCTTGGGCATCATCGAGGGCCTTCTTGGCCTCATCCTGCTTTGCCTTGGCGTCCTTGAGCGCCTGGGTCTTATCCTCGACACTCTTGTTGGCCTGTTCGAGCTGATCGTTCAGGTCGCCCAGCTTCTTCTGCTGCTGCTCGGTCTTTTCGACGGCGGCTTTGAGCTCGTCAATCTTCTCCTGGAGCGCGGCGACTTCTGCTGCGTTCTGCTCGATTTCGTTGTCGCTCACAGCCTGCGAGGCCTGATTCTTTTGCTGCTGTGCCTGCTTTTGAGACTGGCCCGCCGCGTCGGCCTTCTTCTGGGCGGCATCGTAGGCGGCCTGAGCGTCCTTGAGCTGCTTTGCCGACTCCTCGGCCAGCTGGGCAGCCGTCTTTACGACCGCTTGGTTACCGGCGGCAACGGTGTTCTCTACAGAACTACCCCCCCCCTGAACAGAATCGCCGTTATCGGTTGACGGTGCGGCGATTGCCGCCAGCGGCGACATAAGCGGCTGAACAATGAGGCCCGCCGTCAAAACGGTTGCGACGGCGCGGTTGGCAACGCCCTTGACGTTGACGGCCTTAGCCCGAGGCTCAAAGTGTTGTGGGCTGTAGTTTGCCATGGCTTTCTCCCTTTGACACGGATGTATCCATACGCTTCAAACTGTAGGTGCCGATTTTTGAATTCTGTTGCGCAACATTGGTCATCAGCGGATTTTTTGAAACTCGCACTCTCGTGCTTCACAATTTCGTCACACATGTAGGAGCTGGTGCATCATATTATTGCGGGATCAAATTGAACCTGTGATTTGCATTTGCTCCCGCGTCATCCGCCCTATCGGATTCCGCATCCAACAGACACCTCATCCGCCACGGTGTAGAGTTAGGACAACGGGCGCGTTGCGCGGCCCGTGCCAGAACGAGGTGGACATGGAACTCGACAAGCAACAGATCAAGCGGCTGCGCGAACGCCATCACCGGCGCCACGGCATCCGCCCTGCCCATAGTGAGGCCATGGAGAACGCCACCCGCTTCCTAAAGCGCGCATTCAACATTCGCGAGGGACGCGCGCCCTATCACGTGATCCGCAAGCGTTTTGTAAACGGGGCGCGTCTGACTGGCTCCCACCTATGCATCCTCATCATCGCCATGCTCATCGCAAGCATCGGCCTCGATATCGACTCGGACATCGCCATCGTGGGTGCCATGCTCATCTGCCCGCTCATGGGATCGGTCCTTGCCATGGCATATGGCATCGCCACGCTCGACCGTGAGATTACCGTCGAAGCCATCGCCAGCCTTGCGCTGCAGATGGCCTTTTGCCTGGTCACGTCCACGTTGTACTTTAAGCTCTCGCCCCTTGGCACCACCACAGCTGCCATCATCGACAATTCGACGCCGACTGTGTGGGACCTCGCTGTCGCGCTCGCCGGCGGCTTTGCGGGCGGCCTAGGCAACTCACGCGACCAGGAACCCGCCACGCTCATTGCCGGCGTAGCCGTGGCGACCGCGCTCATGCCGCCCCTGTGCGCGGCGGGTTACGGCATCGCCATCGCGAGCGGGTCGCTGTTCCTCTCGGCGCTCTACGAGTTTGGCATCAACGTCGTCTTTATCGCGCTGGCGGCCGAAGCCGTATTGCTTCTTTTACGTGTACCGCTCAAGCGTGACCTCAACGGCGACGGCATTGTGACTGCCGAGGAAAACGCTGAGGTCGACGAGCTATCGCGCAAGGTGCGCCGACGCATCATCGTGGGTACGGTGATCTTTGCCATCCCCTGCATCGTTATGACCGCGGGATCCATTGGCTCGGCGCAGGCCGGCGTGCAGGACGGCTACGGCATCACCGAGACCACGCGCGAGCTTGCGGCGGTGCTGCCAGGCTTTAAGGACTACACCGTCGCCGTCGAGACCTCGGCTACCGAAGGCGAGGAGGAGGGTATCGTCGAGCGCGAGATTGTCGCCCATGTGACGACAGACGAGACGCTTGGGGCACACGACCGCCACGTCGCCCGCAAGCTCATCGACCTCAACGTGCCCGAACTCGATCGCGTGGAGTTCGATGTGAAGTGATGCGGGATGTGAGATGGATGCGCGCACGGGCGCGAGTCGGAACGAGGCGCAGACGCGACGCAGGCCGCGAGCAAAAAAGCGGGGCGCGATTCATGTCCGTGCCCCGCTCGCTGTTTTATTGCCGTGAATCAACTGTCCGCATCGACATCGCCAGACTCCACCGTAAACGCCGGACCGGTACTCACCAGATAAAAACGGGTCACCCTGGTATCTCTAAATAGGTAGAGCAAGCCCTGATCGCGTCGGCGTGACAAGTACGCCACGTGGACCGTACCGAATTCTTCACCGTTTTCCTTCTTTAATATCAGGATGTTGGGGTCATCCGTACGCTTAAACTGCCCGTCTGTGCAGATTCCGTCTTGGTCGACCAGCTGCCATCGACAGTTGTCCTCCTCAAGAAAAGCCAGGGTTTCCCGACTCGTTTTGTCATCCCGATAGTAACCATCAATGACAAAGCCTTCGGAAGCACATTCCTGCATATAGGATGTTTCTCGACTTATAGCAAACAGCCCCGTAGCGCCTAAGAGCACAGCCAGGCAGACCACTGCAAGGGTTATCGAAATAGCACGGCGACCCATGTTAGCCCAACCGATAGTTATTTAACGGAGCGCGAAACATACCTGGAACCTCCGATATCAGAGCAAACGTCACCCGCAGCCCGGCGGCAGTCATATGTTTCCAACATCAAACCATATGGCTGCCACTCGCAAGAGGAGTATCGGCGAACGGTGCATTTTTGCGCTCCATTGGTCAAACGTCAACGCGCGCTACAGCTCTTGCCCGATCAATTCAGATTTTGTCGCATACTACCGTAGATCCCCAACGCTTCCACCCCCCCCCGAATTACTCAGGGCGGCCGCGATGGCGCTCAATCCAGTCCACGGCAAAGTCGACAAGCTCGCGTTGACGCATAAAGCGGATCATCCCGTTACCGAGAGGCGCCGTACGCACCGAGCATTCACGCTCAAAAGCAGCACCGATTTCATCGAAATCCTCGCCATCGACAAAGAGCGTGCGATATTCCTTCCATACGCGTCGACCGTTTTCCACAATCGCGCTGTGCTCCACACAGTCGTGCTTGCCAGGGTATTCCGCACGGGCGTCGGCCAAATGCAGCGATGTATTCTTGTCGTAGCCCACGCCCACAAGCAGCACGTAGCCGTCCAAATCGTACAGGCGAGCGATGGGCGATCCGTCGCCAAAGATGTTGCTCAGGTCGTGGTTTTCCGTCAAGAATTGAGCATGCCGGCCGTTTGCCGCCACCGAGCGCGCCGGATGGTCGCTTCTATGCGTACCCGGCCACGTGCGAAACATCTCGGCAACGACCCCCATCGTATTGGTAGGCGTAATGCGCTTGTAATAGGCAGGCCAGTTATCGCGAATCAACTGCCACCATTCTTGAGGCTCCCGCCAATGAACGCCGCTCTCGGGGTCCAGGTTTTTCCAGGATTGCGTCGGCATCATGATGGTGCCGGTCTCGCCCACCGTCTGGAGCAGCGCCTCGATCACCGGCTGCGCGCCGCCGCACACATATCCAAGCGAGCTGAGCGAGCAATGGACCATAACCGCCTGCCCCGCGCACATGCCGACGGCAGAAAGCGCGTCGAGGATATCCTGCTTGAGCACGATTTGTCGATCCATTGCCATTTCCTCGCTATCCCCGCAGCCTATTTGTTTTAGCGTCATGTGTCGAAATGACACACGGGCTATGCGGCGTATTTACGCTGAAAATGATACGCTCCCAATGTCCCAAGGGATCTTTTTAGTACTTGAAGAAGCCCTCGCCCGAGCTTTCGCCCAGCTTACCTTCGTCGAGCATTTTCTTGAGGACGGTGGCCATGGCCTTAAAGTTGTAGGGCATCATCATCTTTTTGAGCAGCGGGCTCACCAGGCCCGGGACCTTCTGATACTGCATAACGATGTTGTAGGCCGTCTGGATGCCCACCGTGTCGAATACGTGGAACGGGCCCTTGGGAGCGCCGGTGCCGCGCGTCCATGCGAGGTCGATGCTCTTAGGGTCGCTGACGCCCGAAACGTACAGGTCCAGGCCCGAAAGCAGCCATGGCACCAGCATGGAGTTGAGCAGGTAGCCGTTTTTTTCCTTGTTGACGGGAAGCGCCAGCATGCGAATGTCGTTGGCAAAGTCGACGAGCTCATCGAAGTAGCGCTTGTCGGTTTGGTCCTGTGCCATGACCTCGGTCATGTTGTTCTTCCAGATGGAGTTGGCAAAGTGTAGCGACAGGTACTTCTCGGGGCGACCAGTGTACTTGGCAAAGGTGCTCGGCAGCAGTGTGGAGCAGTTCGTCACGACGACGGTCTTTTGCGGCAGAACCGGGGCGAGCTTATTGTAGAAGTCGATCTTTGCCTGGGTGTCCTCGGCCATAGACTCAATGACCAGGTCGGCGTCGGCCACTGCCTTGGCAAGATCGAGCTCCAGCTTGAGCGTGGAGTAGGCGCGCTCAACGGCAGCGAGCGCCGCCTCCTTATCGAAGGGCTTGCCGCTATCGGCGATACCGGAGCACCACTCGCCCGTGCCGTCCGCCATGCCCTCGATTGCCGCGATGTACTCCTCGCGCACGTGGTCGATCTTGGGCTGGGTGCGCCCGATGCTGCCCTCGCTGCGCAGCCAGATCGTCACATCAAAGCCGCAGTAGGCGGCCTGGAAGGCAATCTGGCTTCCCAGCACGCCGCCGCCGGCAACGCAAACGGTCTTGTAGCTCATAGGAACAGTCCTCTCTTGCGTAATTCCATAGATGTGTATTTATTCAACCGTAAGGATGACGTGCACTGGGGGTGGGTTCTATAAACGGACGATTTTTTGCCGCGAACGGCTACACCTGTTCATTATCTCGGGGTCCCTGTCCAGCAAAAACGGGTGGTAGCCGGTACGGCTACCACCCGTTTGTCCCATATCTAGCCCATAGCAGGCCAGTTACTTCTTAATGCCACGCCCCAGACGCTCGGCGACCGACGCCACGGCCTCCTCGCTGGCCGGCCCGCAGCTCACGCAGCCGTCATGGGCACGCATCTGGCCGGTGACCTCGTCCATCGCGAGCGGCGCCACCTTCTCGAGCTTAAAGCCCTTGCCAGCGCGCATGTTCTCCTTGGCCACGCTGATCATGAGCTTGATGCGGTTGAGCTGGTTGACCTCGGATGCACCGGGGTCATAGTCCACTGCGACGATGTTGCTCTCGGGGTGCTGGCGGCGCAACTCCTTGATCACGGCCTTGCCCACCACGTGGTTGGGCAGGCACGCGAAGGGCTGCGTGCAGATGATGTTGGGCGCACCATGGTCGATCAGGTCGAGCATCTCGGCCGTAAGTAACCAGCCCTCGCCCATGTTGTTACACACCGAAAGCACCGTACGGGCCTTGTCGGCCATGGTGCCGATGCGCTCGGGCGCCTCAAAGCGGCGGGACTTTTCGAGCATCTCCTCCACCGGTGTGCGCATCCAGTCCACGAGCTTGATGAGCGCCTGCATGCCCGCACGCGTCGTGGCAGAGCTGCCCAACTCGTCCTTCTGCAGCTCGGCGTTGCTCATGGAGTACAGGAAGAAGTCGAGCAGGCCCGGCACCACGGCCTCGCAGCCCTCGCGCTCGATAACGTCGACCACGTGGTTGTTGGCCGTAGGGTGGAACTTGACCAGGATCTCGCCGACCACGCCCACGCGCGGCTTGGTGCCCTCGCCCACGAGCGGCATGGTGTCGAACGCGCGGATGGCCTCGCGGCACAGCTTGGTGTAGTTGTGGCGGTTGAACTTGGGCGCCAGCTTGCGGGCTCGTGCCATGTACTCCTCGTAGAGCGCGTTGGCGGCACCGGGCGTTGCCTCGTACGGGCGGCAACGATAGAGCATCTGCATCATCACGTCGCCAAAGAGCACCGCGTAGACTGCCTGTTTAAGCAGCGCCGGCGTGATCTTAAAGCCGGGGTTGTCCTCGCCGAGCGCCACGGCCGAAAGCGAGATTACCGGGATCTCGGGGTGGCCGCTCTCGCGCAGGGCCTTACGGATGAGCGCGATGTAGTTGGTGGCACGGCAGCCGCCGCCGGTCTGGCTGATGACCACGGCCGTCTTGGACAGGTCGTACCGACCGCTCTCGATGGCCTCCATGATCTGACCCGTCACCAGGATTGACGGATAGCAGATGTCGTTGTTCACGTAGCGCAGGCCGGCCTCGACGGCGTCGTGGTCGGTCGAGGGCAGCAGCTCCAAGTTGTAGCCGGCACCGCGGAACACCTCTTTGACCAGGTCAAAGTGAATCGGTGCCATCTGCGGGCACAGGATGGTGTAGCCCTCGTCGCGCATCTGTTCGGTAAAGGGCACCTTGGGCCACGCGGTCGAAGCACTCTCGCGCTGCGCCTCAAACGTGTACTTGCGGCTCGCGAACGCGGGGGCATCCGTGGAGGGTGCCACCGGCGCGGCATCGCCCTGCTCGTAGGCCTCGCCCGCGGCCGTGGCCTCGGCCAAGCGCTCGGCCTCCTGGTCCTTGAGCGCGGCCATGAGCGAGCGAATACGAATGCGCGCGGCGCCCAGGTTGGACACCTCGTCGATCTTGAGCACGGTGTAGATCTTGCCGCTGGCCTCAAGGATTTCCTGCACCTGGTCGGTGGTCAGGGCGTCCAAGCCGCAGCCGAAGGAGTTGAGCTGGATCAGGTCCAGGTCGTTGCGCATCGTCACAAAACGGGCGACGGCGTACAGGCGGCTGTGGTACATCCACTGGTCGACGACGCGGATGGGGCGCTCGGGCTTCACGAGATGCGCGAGCGAATCCTCGGTAAAGACCGCAAAGCCAAAGCTCGAGATAAGCTCGGGCAAGGCGTGGTTGATCTCGGGGTCGTTATGGTAGGGACGGCCGGCGAGCACGATGCCGTGACCGCCGTGGTCCTCGACCCACTTAAGGGCCTCCTCGCCCATGGTCTGGATGTCCTCGTGGAAGCGCGCATCGGCCTCAAAGGCGGCGTTGACGGCGGCATCGACCTCGGAGCGCGTGATCTTGGGACCGCGCACGCGACCGCGACCGGCCTCAGCATCGGCCACGCGGTCGACGGCGAGCACCTGGTACAGGCGGCGCTTGAGCTCGGTCTTGTCATGATAGGGCACAAACGGGTACAGGAACTCGATGTTCTGCTCGCGGATCTCATCGATGTTGAGCGCCAGCGCCGTGGGGTAGCTCATGACGATGGGGCAGTTATAGCAGTTGCCAGCCGTCGGATCCTCCTTGCGCTCCCAACGCACGCACGGCATCCAGATAAAGTCGACGTCACGGTCGATGAGGTTCATCACGTGGCCGTGGCTCATCTTTGCCGGGTAGCACACGCTCTCGGACGGCATGGACTCGATGCCCGCCTGGTAGGTCTTTTTGCTCGACTGGTCGGACAGCTGCACGCTAAAGCCCAGGCGCGTAAAGAACGCATGCCAGAAGGGGTAGTTCTCGTACATGTTGAGCGCGCGCGGGATGCCGACGGTGCCGCGCGGGGCCTCGTCGGGGCTCAGGACCTCGCGGTTAAAGAGCAGCTCATTTTTCTTTTTGAAGAGGTCGGGGGCCTCGGTCTTCTGCTTTTTGTGGCCGGCACCCTTCTCGCAGCGATTGCCGGTAATGAAGCGCCTACCGCCGCCAAAATCGTTGACGGTGAGCTGGCAGTTGTTGGAGCAACGACCGCAGCGGACATGCTTTTGCGTCACGGTGAGGTGCGCGATGTCCTCGGCCGAAAGGATGGTCGAGGTGCCATCGGCGCCGGCGCGGTCGCGGGCGAGCAGGGCCGCACCATAGGCGCCCATACAGCCGGCGATGTCGGGACGCACGGCATGAACGCCGGTGAGCTGCTCAAACGCGCGCAGTGTGGCATCGGACATAAAGGTGCCGCCCTGGACGATCACCTGGCTGCCGATCTCCTTGGGGTCGCGCAGCTTAATGACCTTGAACAGAGCGTTCTTGATGACGGAATAGGACAGGCCGGCCGCGATGTCGCCCACCGTGGCGCCTTCCTTTTGCGCCTGCTTGACGCGCGAGTTCATAAAGACCGTGCAGCGGCTGCCCAGGTCGACCGGGGCCTTAGCATGGATGGCAGCGTTGGCGAACGCGCGCACGTCCATGTTCATAGAGACGGCGAAGCTCTCGATAAAGCTACCGCAACCCGACGAGCAGGCCTCGTTGAGCATGATGTGCTCGATCACGCCGTCCTTGACGCGCAGGCACTTCATGTCCTGGCCGCCGATGTCCAGGATGAACTCGACGCCGGGCAGGAACGCCTTGGCGCCGCGCAGGTGCGCGACGGTCTCGATCTCGCCGGAGTCGGCCTTGAGAGCCTCGATGAGCAGCGCCTCACCGTAGCCCGTGGTGGTCACGTGGCCGATGGTGCAGCCCGCGGGGATGTGGTTGTAGAAATCGGCCATGATGACCTTGGCCGTGCCTAGGATGTCGCCGTTGTTGTTGCCGTACCAGGTGTGCAGCAGCTGACCGTCCTCGCCCACGAGCGCGGCTTTCATGGTGGTGGAGCCGGCGTCGATACCGATGAACACGCGGCCGGTGTAGCCGTCGAGCTTGCCCTTGGGGACGACTTCCTGGTCGTGGCGGGTTTTGAACTCGGCAAAGTCCTCGTCAGTGGCAAAGAGCGGATCCAGACGCTCGACCTCGGCACCCTGTGTGTCACCCAGAGCATCGATGGCCTCGATGAGCTGCGGGAACGTGCTGAGCTTGTTGGACTCGTGCGCCATGGCGGCGCCGCTCGCCACAAACAGGTGAGCGTTTTGGGGCACGATACGGTGCTCCTCGTCCAGGTTGAGCGTGAGGTAGAAGCGGTGGCGCAGCTCGGAGAGATACTGCAGCGGGCCGCCCAGGAAGGCGACGTTGCCGCGGATGGGACGGCCGCACGCCAGGCCCGAGATAGTCTGGGTCACGACAGCCTGGAAGATGGAGGCGGCCACGTCCTCGGGGCGGGCGCCCTCGTTGAGCAGCGGCTGGACGTCGGTCTTGACAAAAACGCCGCAGCGGCTGGCGATGGGATAGATGGTGGTGGCGTTGGCCGCGAGCTCGTTGAGGCCGCTCGCGTCAGTGTGCAGCAGGGTTGCCATCTGATCGATGAAGGCGCCCGTGCCGCCGGCGCAGGTGCCGTTCATGCGCTGCTCGATGCCGTTGTCAAAGTAGATGATCTTGGCGTCCTCGCCGCCCAACTCGATGGCGACGTCGGTGGCCGGGATGAGGGTCTCGACGGCGCGTTTGCTGGCGATGACCTCCTGGACAAACTCCAGGTCGAGCCACTGGGACAGCAGCAGGCCGCCCGAGCCGGTAATGGCGCAGGTCATCTGGGCCGTCGGCAGCACGGTCGCGGCACCCTCGAACAGGTCGCGGGCGCAGGCACGGACATCGGTGTGATGGCGCTGGTACTTGGCGTAGACAATTTGGTTGTCGTCATTGAGCACGGCGAGCTTGACGGTGGTGGAGCCCACGTCGATGCCCAGGTGCAGGTTGCCGCGGGCGTTCTCGGGGTTGAAGATCGCGCCTTCGGGGGCCCGGGCGGCGGTGGCGGCTACGGGCTCAGCGGCGGTCGTGGGCTCGGCGGCTGCGGACGTCTCCCCTGCCGCGTTCTTGGCATCGGCAACTGCCTCGGCAACCTTCTCGGCAGCAGCGGTCGCGGCCTTCTGCGCGGCGTCCACCACGGCGGGCGCGGCCTCGCGTGCGGCAGCAACCATGCGGTCCTTGATGCCCTCGACGAGTTTGCTCATTGTCTCTCCTCTTAGTTGTTGGACTCGACGGTTGCGGCGGTGTCGGCCGCATCCTCGAGCTGCAAGTTCAATAGCTTCATGCCGTATTCCGGCACGTTGATATCGATGGGTTGACCATACAGGTCACCAGGGCGAACAAAAGCGAGCACCGTCATAATGCTTGCCATGGCCTCGGGCGATTCGGTGAGTCCGCGCTCAAACCAGCGCTGAATCATGCCGACCTCGGCGCTCACGACGTAGGTGACGTAGTAGTCAAAGAACGTGCCCAGCGCCAGGCCCAAAATGCCCGTCTGCGCACGCGGCACCACAGCCTCACGCGCAGTGTCGATAATCCTTTTAATGAAGGCCTGGTCGCCGCCCGGACCCAGCAGCGCACCGATTAAGTCGCGGTTGGCCGCAAGATAACGCAGCAGCTCAACCGAACCGGGCGCCGGCTCGAGCTCATCGATGTTGTGATAGAGATCAGGCAGCTGAGCTGCGGTGATGAGCTCGATGCGCTCACGGATCTCGGCCAGCAAGCCGTCCTCGATTTGATTGATAAAGTCGGGAATATCGCGGTAGTGCGAATAGAACGTGCGGCGCGTAAGGCCAGCACGCTCGGTGAGCGACGCGACATTAATGCGCGAAAGGTCGCCGCTTTCGGCAAGCTCGCTGGCAAGTGCCTGGCGAAGGGCACGCTGCGAGCGAAGGGACCGGCGATCGCATTTCTCGAGCTGGGACAAGCGTCCTCCTTGTTACTCAGCCTGTGCGCTATTGCACAGTGCGAGTATTATTGCACACCGTGTGTATCAACACGTAAAGGCAATATTTAGATTGCGGCAAAGTGACTGTCCTTTTGTCACATTAGGTTGCGCTCAGCTTTTAGAAGCGACATTGCCGATTGTCCAAAATGTCATTCGTGGGTAGAATGGTGTCGACGGCAGCCCAAGTTCTGCAAAGCTGGGCAGCGCCGTTGCGTGGATTAAGGGGTCAACGCCTTAGCGGCGGCGACCCCTCTTTCGTTGCTTCGAGCGTTGCTTGAGTGCCTCGGAAAGTCCGATAAGCGTCGTAAGAAGCGAGACCAATGCGGTCAGGAGCCTCACGAAATCAATCAAATCGGTCATGGGCATCACCTCCCATCAGATGGAGGGCGCTGCCCGGCACATGGAACTGCCGTCAACGATACCGATTCTATCAAAGCGCAGTTAGATATGCGAATGTTTGTTCGCATTTCAGAAGATCGGAGCTCGGGTATGGCGAAGGAGCAGTTCCTTTGCCATACCCGAGCTTGTCGCCGAACTGCCAACTACATTTTTCGATTTATTCGGCCACGCTACTGGTTTTGTATAAATGCACCGCCGGGATTATCTGAGGGTTTTTGTCCTTATTTGAGCGTATACATGCCCATTTGCGCACTTACGTCACCGAATCAAACACCATTAGAGGCATGAATGTTCCCGAGAGGGCATCTTTAGCCATTTAACGACCTCCGACAGGCCGAATAACTCGAAATTTGTTGGTGGCGAAAGCGTGACAGTCCTATACGCCAAAAGCCGGTATCTCCCATGTGACAAAGGGACAGTCCCTTTGTCACATTATTCGATGATGGTGCGGGAGTTCTGCTTGCGCATGGTGGCGAGCATGTGTTTGGGGACGGCGTGGACCATGCAGCTGCCGATAGTTGCGCTCGCAGCAGCCTTAGCTGCATCGCTAGCGTTTTTGGTCGCATAGCTGTGGCGGAAACGCTTGAGCATGGCGATGTCGTTGCCGCCGTCGCCGTAGACCGCGACCTCGTCCTCGGCAATACCGTAGTAGCCCGCCAGCCAGGCCACACTCTCGCCCTTGTTGCACGCCACGTCCGTGATCTCGAACATCACCGGATCGAACGGCGCGTTGACCACATGGTCCGAGCGTTCGGCAAGATAGGCCTTAAGGTCACGCTCCAGCTCGGGCGAGGTCACGCGACAATTGATCTTGCATACATCGTGGCGCAGGATGTCACCGATCGACTGGTCGAAATACTGCTCCTCGTGATACCCACCGCGCGCACGCATGCCGCGCATCACAATACGCTTGATGGGGCTGTCCTTTTTAAAGCCCGCCTGATGCATCTCGAACGAACCGCTCGAGTACATGCCATCGGGCGTGGAACAATCAAAGCAAATGTCCGGGAACGCCTTGAGCAGTTCCTCAGTGACCTGCGGATCGATGGTCCAAGTCTTGAGCACCTCGCCATGGCTGTCGCGCACGATGGATCCATTGGAGCAGCAGGCGTCAAGCGCCAGGCCCGTAAAGCCATGCTCGCCGATCGGCAACGTCGATCGTCCAGTCGCGGGAACCACGTGCAGGCCAGCCTCAGTCAGCTCGCGAATGGCGCGGCGGATGGTCCCATCCGCCTCGTGCAGGGCGTTCAGCAGCGTTCCGTCTAAGTCACTCGCGAACATCTTGATCATGGACATGCCTCTCCTTCGTCTGCCCGATATTGTAGACGAAGGAGAGGCATGTCCAAACAATGCCGTCCCGGCGCGGCGTACCACCGCCTTCACAAATTCACGGTGCCCCAGCGCGTTAAGACAATCGCCGCAATCGATTTTTCAGCCGATAAAACAGAGCCGTCATCAACGTCAGCACCGCCAACATGGCTGCGAATACAATCGCCGGTGTCCATCGATCATATGCAGCCCCGTACGTCAATTGGCCGATAGGCGTTGCGCAGGAAAGGACCATGTAAACGACCGAAAGCACTTTTCCGCAGAGCTCAGTCGGCGCTGCCCGCTGAACAAACGCGATGATTTCAACCGACGCAATGCTTGCCCACACCATGACCCATGCCGAACCAACTGCAAACACGGCGAACGCACATACATCAGTGCCGCACAATAGCGCGACAATGATCGGCGCGACTCCAAAACAGATCATCGCAACATATCGACATATGCCATTGAAAGAAAAGCGATGCGGCCAAATGCCGACCAAGCCACTGCCGGTAAGACCACCCAAGCCCAGAGCAACCTCAACTATCCCAACGCAGGACGATTGCATGCCGAGATGCTTTGTAACAATAATGGGAGCGCCAATCGTTAGCCCAACCAACGCAAGGTTCAAAACGGCCGCAAGCAAAATCACAGCGACCAATGATGCATTTTGCAACAGATACCGAATCGACTCCCGAAAATCGTTTCGGCATGTCGTGCGAGTCGCGCCGTCTCCCATCGTTTCAGATGAGGCATTTCGCTTGAGTGCGCCCCCGAACAGCAGGGCTGAAATCGCAAACGTCGCCGACGCGGTTGCGCAAAGAGCATCGATACCAAAACACCCATAGACTGCCGTCCCGACCACAGGACCCAAGATATTGCTCACCATGGTCACCTGCGAAACCAATGCAGTGGCCCGCTCAACCTTCTTTTCACCCGCCATGCGCACCGTCTCAATTTGGAGCATTGGCTTTAGCAGCGATTGAACACCATATTGAACACAAAGTATCGCTACTACGACGACCGCAAGAGGCAATGAGCGCTTCATGGGGATAGACAGCAGCGATGCAGTCATCAGAGCAATACCGAGGGCCACGAGGACCTCGCGCTGTCTTCCCCGATCCGCTAAGATCCCGCCAATCGGAGTCGCGAGCACACCCGGTATGAACGCTATCGCCGCGACGGCGCCATATAACGTTGACGAGCCACTGCAATCGAACAAGTAAAGCGGATACGCAAAGCACAGCGCCGACAGCATCGAATACGTGCACAGCTGCGCAACCAGAAGTTCCGCGAACCTGATTGACCGCACTGTTTTTGATTTCAACGAGACGCCGACGCCTCTCAGCCCAGCCATAAGTCCGCCCCCCCATACATACCGCCAGTATGTATTTATCGACTTGAAAAGGGCAGCCGTGGCTACCCTCACAAATCAATTACATACCGTTGGTATCTATATTACCACCCGGCGCGGTCCCATACGTCCCAAATCTGCGCCGTTGTCTGAAGCACTTCATTACCCAAATCGAGCCCCACCGCGGCCGCCATCTGCGCCAAACATTGTGCGCGAGCGAGCATTCGGTCCTTGGATTCAAGCGGACGGAACAATGGCAGCAGCCAAAGATTCGCCAACAACGATACGGCCTCCGCCGCTTCGCGCGGGCATTCGCACGCAATGGAGCCGTCGGTGATGCCCTCCTCGATCACTGGCAAGAGACAGCCATCGGCCGACTCGTCAAACGAGCCCTGGTACTGCATCGCCAGTAGACGCGAGCTTTTTACCGGATCCGCCGCAGGATGCATGCGTGCCCATAGCTCAATTTGTGGAACGACGGACTCGGGCGCGTACAGCTGCTTGAGCTTTTGGGCGCCGGTCATATTACCGATACCAAGCATTGAGCGACGGTGCTCAACAATCGGAGCCATTGCCCGATCAAATGCGGCGTCGAAAATCTCCTCTTTGCTCTTAAAGTGATGATAGACAGCGCCCTTGGTCATGCCATCGAGGCGGTCGACGATATCTTGAATGCTCGTCCCCTCATAACCCTGTGCGCAGAATAGCTCCAGCGCCGCGTCGAGAATCTTCGCGACCGTCTCCTCGGGATATTTATTACGACCCATAATCCGTCCATCCGCAACGAAAGTCTTGTGCCTCATTGCAGCATTTTAACGTTGCGGATGGTAGGCGGTCGATTCTACACCGCGGCGGGGCCGTGTTCGCCGGTACGGATGCGGATAACCTCCTCGACCGGCTCGACCCAAATCTTGCCGTCTCCAACGGCACCGGTGCGGGCGGCATCGCAGATGATGTCGACAATGCCGTCGACGTGCTCATCGGCGCAGATGAGGGTGAACTGCACCTTGGGAATCGTGTTGACAAGCAGCTCGTTGCCGCGCACGTATTCCTTCCAGCCATGCTGTGCGCCGCAACCCTGCACCTGGTTGATAGTCATGCCGCGAACATCAGCAGCAAACAGCGCGTCTTTAAGAACCTCAAGCTTTTCCTGGCGCACGATAGCCGTAATTTTCTTCATACCAAATCACTCCCCTTGTTAATCCAAGCCGCCAAACGATGGATATGCGCTCTCGCCGTGTTGACTCGCGTCCAGGCCCAGCGCCTCGTCGGCCTCGTCCACGCGCAGGCTGCCGTGAAACAGCGCCTTGACCACCGCGGCGATCACCAAGTCGAGCACCAGCACAATAGCAACCGTAACCACAATGCCCAAAATCTGCGAGATGAGCAGCGACACGTCGCCCGTGTAGAACAGGCCACCCTTACCGGTCCACGAAAGCTCCGGCACGCAGAACAGGCCCGTGAGCACGCCGCCCAAGATGCCGCCGATACCATGGCAGCCAAACGCGTCGAGCGCATCGTCATAGCCAAACTTGGTCTTGAGATGACTGATAGCCAGGTAGCAGACGGGCGACACGATCAGGCCCATGACCAGCGCCGCCCACGGTTCGACAAAGCCCGCGCCCGGCGTGACCACCACAAGGCCCGCGACCAGACCGGTGCTGGCGCCCACCAGCGTGGGACAACCGGTGCGCACGCGCTCGACGGCAAGCCACGAGACCATGCCCGCCGCGCTGGCCGTCACGGTGTTAAGGATGGCGAGCGCCGCCACGGCATCGGCCTTAAACTCGCTGCCGCCGTTAAAGCCAAACCAGCCAAACCAAAGCAGGCCGGCGCCCAGTGCCACAAACGGCACATTATGCGGACGATAGCTCACCATACCAAAGCCGCGACGACGGCCGAGCATTAAGCAGAGGATCAGGCCGGTAAGACCGGACGAAATGTGTACCACGTCGCCGCCGGCAAAGTCGAGTGCGCCGATGATGTCGCCGATAAAGGAGCCATCGCCGCCCCAGACCATATGAGCGAGCGGTGCATAGACCACGAGCAGCCAAATGCCCAGAAAGGCCGTCATGGCACCAAACTTAACGCGGCCTGCCAGGCTGCCCGTGACGATAGCAGCCGTGATCATGGCAAACGCCATCTGAAAGGCGATGTTGATAATCTCCGGGTAGACGGCGCCGTCCGACGCGGTGCCCTCGGCCGCCTGCAGCACCTGGTTGAGCACCGGCAGGCACAGAAGCTGGTCAAAGCCGCCAATAAACGGGCTGGAACCGTCGCCACCGTAGGCCAGCGACCAGCCGGCAACAATCCATAGCACACCTACCAGGCCAATGGCGCCAAAGCACATGAGCATGGTGTTGATGACATTTTTGCGCCTGGACAGGCCACCATAGAAAAACGCCAGACCCGGTGTCATTAAAAACACGAGCATGGTGCAGATGAGCATAAACGTTGTCGATCCCGTATCGTACATTCGCTCTCCCTTGGTCGTATGAACGTTGTCGGCGCCCATAATGCGGCCGAGGGGCAACTGGTGTAGACCAGATACGGCGTTGTTAAACGCTGCGTTGTCGAATGGAAACGGTGCCGCAATCTTGGAAACGGCGCAGCAACGGGCGCGAAACGAACGGGAAATACGCGAGCAAGGGAGCCGTGAGCGCGCCCGTCCCGGCTAGCGCCGGAACAGCTCGCGAGCTCGGTCGCGGAGGTCGGTGGCTCGGATGACGCCCTCATAGCGGTTGATGCGCAAGCGCGGGAAAGCATTGAAGAAGCGCAGGTCACGACGGCTGAGCGACACGCTCGGCACCGGACGGCTCATGCGCTTGCCGGCAAGGCGACGACTGAGCGACGGACGCGGCATGCTCGGCGCGGCATCGGCAACGCGGCGGGCAGCAAGTGCCAGGCCGCGAGCACCATCCGAGATAAACGTCGGCATCGAAGCCTTCTCGCGCAGGGCATCGAGCGCGGCGTCACCCAGCTCGGCCAGCCACGCGTTAACGGCGCGACCGCGGATATGCGTCTGCGCCACCGAGTCGATCGCCGAATCGGGAATACGTTCGAGCATAGAGTCGGAGGCATCGGCAAGCGACTCATTGATGCGGTCGGCAAGGTCGGCACGCACACGCTCCAGCTCATCAGACAGGCGGCGCCAGCTGGCCAAAGAACACACTGCGTCGCCCATCATCGCGACAGCGACGATAAAGGCGGACAGCCGCACAATCAGCACCGGCAGATGGGCAAGCAGGCCCAACACCGCCGGCTCCAGCACGCGACAAATGCACAACGCACCCAAGCCAAACGCGCAGGCCCAGTACAGGCAGATGCGTCCGTGCAGGTTAAACGGCAGGTGCGAGTAATCCCAAAAGCGCGCACCTGTTGTTTTTTCCAACAAAACGCCTACGCCGTACTCAATCACGCTGCATACGAGCGCCGCGGCAACAAACTGGCTCGAGGCATCCGGAATCCCGCGCAGCAAAAGCCAGCAGGCTATGCCGCCCGCACCATAGATGGGGCAGCACGGCCCCAGCAAAAAGCCACTGTTGGCAAATCGTCCGTGGTTGAGCATGGCGCAGACTGTCGACTCCCACACCCAGCCGCAAAAACCGTAGAAGGCAAACGAGAGCACCAGCGCCGAGAGCGGACAGGCGGCAAGCGTCGCGCCGTCAAATGCCATGCCGATCGCGGTCCCCACCGTCTACCCACTCCTCTTTTCGTTCGATTCTTTGCTCGAGCCGTCGCTCGAGCCCTCGTTCAAATCGTTCGCGCCGCCTTTGCGCGGCAGACGGCCGGCAATCGTCTCGCGCAGCGCGCACCATTTATCTGCCAGGCACACAATCCATGCCTCACGACACGTCGGCGGCACCGGCACCAGCGGAAACATATGCCGCACGATAATATTCCGCTCGCGCGGCGTCAGCTCAAAATCTTCCTCCGCACGCGCCAAGGCAAAAAACGGGTGGCGAAAGCCATGCAGCCGATGGCTTGGGTCGGGATCGTGCCAGTCATAGAGAAAGTAATCATGCAGCAGGGCCCCGCGCAGCAGCGACAAGCGGTCGACCGAAATGCCAGCACGGCCCAGGCGCTCGGCAAAGGACAGACTTGCCCGCGCCACCGAGGTCACATGCGTATAGACCGTCACATCGCCATGCTGGATAAACTCGCGCGTCAGGTCCAAGCGGCCCGCCTGGGCAAGCTGACGGGCGGCATCGTCGACCTCGCGCGCGATTTTCTCGGCACGAACGGTATCGGACATGCGGCCTCCTTCCGGCGGCGCTCGGCGGCAAGCCGCGGCCTGCACGCAATGAATAAAATCATCATCGAATCTACCAGTATGGCATCGGACAAAACGTTTTGCCCCACCAGTTGGCGAATTACCGCGCCGCCGTCACATATCAAACGCCAAAATGTGCGAGACTGTCTTGTGCAATTGTGCCGGCCGAGGGAGTGCCGGCGCACGATTCGCATGGAGTAACCCACAACGATGCTGCTTACGCAAACGACAACGCCCGAGGACGTCAAGGCTCTCGATCGCGCCGAGCTTCCGCTGCTCTGCGGCGAGATCCGCCACGCTATCCTCGAAAGCTCCGCCGCCGTCGGCGGGCACGTTGCCCCCAACCTGGGCGTCGTTGAGCTTACGGTCGCGCTCCATCGCGTGTTTAACTCCCCCACCGACAAAATTGTCTTTGACGTGTCACACCAGACCTATGCCCACAAGGCGCTGACTGGGCGCGCGTACACTTATATCGACCCGGCACGCTACGGCGAGGCCTCTGGCTTTGCCAATCCCGACGAGTCCGAGCACGACCTGTTCGCCATGGGCCATACCTCCACGTCGGTGAGCCTGGGCTGCGGCCTTGCCCACGCGCGCGACCTGGCGGGCGACAGCTACAACGTCATTACCATCATTGGCGACGGTTCGCTTTCGGGCGGTCTGGCGTTTGAGGGCTTTAACAATGCCGCCGATCTCGACAGCAACCTGATCATCATCGTCAATGATAACGACCAGTCCATTGCCGAGAACCACGGTGGCTTGTATCGCAATCTGGCCGAGCTGCGCGCCAGCAACGGCACCTGTGAGCGCAACGTTTTCCGCGCGATGGGGCTCGACTACCGCTATCTGGACGCCGGCAACGATGTGTTGGCCCTGGTCGACACGCTGCAGGAGCTGCGCGATATCGATCATCCCATCGTGCTGCACGTCTCCACCGCCAAGGGCAAGGGCTTTGAGCCGGCCCAGAGCGACCCCGAGCGCTGGCACCACGTGGGTCCGTTTGACATGTCGACTGGGCGCAAGCTCTGCCCGGGCCATCCGAGCGAGCCTGCGCCGCGCACCTATGCCGATATTACGGGCGAGGCGCTCAGCGCCGCCATCGAGCACGATCCGCAGGTCGTGGGCATCACGGCCGCCACGCCCTACATCATGGGCTTTACACCCGAGCTTCGCGCCGCGGCAGGCAAGCAGTTTGTTGACGTGGGCATTGCCGAGGAGCACGCCGTGACCTTTGCCACCGCGCTTGCGCGCTCGGGCGCCAAGCCAGTCTTTGGTGTGTACGGCACGTTTTTGCAGCGCGCCTACGACGAACTGTGGCACGACCTGTGCCTCAACGACGCCCCCGCAACCATCCTGGTATTTGGCGCGTCGATCTTTGGCACCACATCCGAGACGCACCTCTCGTTCTTTGATATTTCCATGCTGGGCGGTCTTCCCAACATGCACTACTTGGCGCCGGCCTGCATGGAGGAATATCTGTCCATGCTGAGCTGGTCGCTCGATCACCGCGAGCATCCCGTGGCGATTCGCGTGCCGGGCATTGGCTTGGTAAGCCGCCCCGACTTGGCGCCTGCCGAGGACACCGACTACAGCGCCGTTCGCTACAACGTGGTGCGCCAGGGTCGCGACGTGGCCGTGCTCGCGCTTGGCGATTTCTTTGAGCTGGGCGAGCGCGTGGCAAACCGCTTGGCTGCCGAGTACGGCATCGAGGCCACGCTCGTCAACCCGCGCTATGCAACTGAGCTCGACCGTGAGTTCCTCGACAGCCTTGCCGCCGAGCATCGCGTTGTCGTCACTCTCGAGGACGGCATCTTGGACGGTGGCTGGGGCGAGCGTGTCGCGTGCTACTTGGCCTGCACGCCCGTGCGCACGCGCACCTTCGGCATCGCCAAGGGCTTCCCCGACCGCTACGACCCCAACGAGTTGCTCGCTCAGAACGGCATGACGGTCGAGAGCATGGCCGCCGAAGCCGTAAGGCTACTGAACGAGTAAAAAACCTCCGCAAGGGAAGCACCCCTGCGGAGGTTTATATTTTCGCGACGCGATTATCTCGATCTGTAACATCTAGGGCCCGAATTCCCGTCTAACTGTTACAGATCTAGACAAGACGTCTTAGTCCCTGACGTTTGTCTCAATCTGTAACAGATAGAGACCTTTTGCCCGTCCAGATGTTACAGATTGAGACAAAACAGTAAGGCATGCCGCCACATCGGCCAGAACCACCACAAAGGTGCCTGTCCCCTTTGTGGTGGTTTTAGGTCATGGTCGGTGTGATAAACGAATAACCGTTCATACGCGATCTCCTTACTTATATATGTGTCGCGTTGCCGCCATTATAGCGACCGCCGCGAGCGACCACGCCGTCCGCAAAACGCCGTCTCAGCAGCAATAACCGACGTTTCCCCAGATAAAACCTGCCAAAATAAACCTGTCCCTTTTTGGTAGGTAGAATAACCCATAAGGTAAGTATGTTTCTGAGTTATTTCGTGTTGACCCGTCTGAGCACAATAGGGTATAACTCTACTCAACCGCTAGGGATTTTATTGAGAAAGGTGTTCTACCATGAGCAAGAACCTCTCCCAGCAGGTCGTTCTCGACCGCCGCGGCTTTGTCGCCGCCACCTTCGCAACCGTTGCCGGCCTTGGTCTTGCCGGCTGCTCCGACACCAGCGCCGAGGCCGACAAGGGTTCCGCCGCCGGCTCTTCCAAGAGCTCCGAAGATACCGAGGCTTCTACCACGCTCGATGCCAAGGCATTCGACAAGCTCGTCGACAACGGCCCCAAGGCCGATGACGACGCCATCGCCGCCAGCACCTGGGCGACGGCCGTCAAGGACGCCGGCGTCTTTAAGATCGGTGGCGTTCAGACCTCCACCCTCTTCTCCCTCCTCAACGAGAAAGACGGTCAGACCCGCGGCTTCGATGCCGGCATCGCGCAGCTTCTGTCCAACTACATCCTGGGCGAGAACAAGGTCGAGATCACCCAGGTGACCTCCGACACCCGTGAGTCTGTCCTGCAGAATGGCCAGGTCGACGCCGTCTTTGCCACCTACACCATCACCGACGAGCGCAAGAAGCTCGTCTCCTTCGCCGGCCCCTACTACTACACCCAGCAGGCCATCCTGGTGCTCGCCGACAACGACGACATCAAGAGCGTCGACGATCTGGCCGACAAGAACGTCGCCGTCCAGTCCGGCTCCAACGGCCCCGCCATCCTGGAGGAGTTCGCCCCCAAGGCCAGCCAACAGGAGTTCAAGACCGATGAGGAGGCCCGCCAGGCACTTCAGCAGGGCCGCGTTGACGCCTACGTCATCGACAACAACATGCAGCAGAGCGCCCTGGTCCGCGAGCCCGGTAAGTACAAGATTGCCGGCAAGCCCTTCGGCAGCAAGGAGCCCTATGGCATTGGCCTGCCACTCGATTCCGACGGTGTCGCCTTTGTCAACGACTTCCTTAAGAAGATCGAGGATGACGGCACCTGGACCGAGCTGTGGCAGATCTGCATTGGCGACCGTACGGGCGACACCAATGTTCCCGAGCTGCCCGAGATCGGCGCCTAGGCAGCGAGCCTAGTAACGGCCGCTACGAAACCATACGGAAACGCACGATGCGCTTTATTGCGCTAAACTGTTTCCTCACTGAGTTGTCGGGGCTTCCGTACACACGGGAGCCCCTTTCCTTACCGGCGGGAGGTCCGCATGAGTCTCTCCGAGCTCTGGTCGCTCTATGGCCAGAACTATATCGACGCGCTGCTAGCAACCTGGGGCATGACGCTTGAGTCGTTTGCCATCGCCATGGTGCTGGCCGTCGCCGTCACCGTGATGCGCGTGTCGCCGCTCAAGCCGCTGCGCGTCTTTGGCGACCTGTATGTCCAGGTCTTCCGTAACATCCCCGGCATCGCGCTGCTCATTATCGTCGTCTATGCGCTGCCGCCGCTCAAGGTCGTCCTGCCCTACCGCACCTGCGTCATCGTCGCCACGGTGCTCTTGGGTTCTGCCTTTGGCTCCGAGAACTTTATGAGCGGCATCAACACCGTCGGTGTCGGCCAGGTGGAAGCCGCCCGCTCGCTGGGCATGAGCTTCAGCCGTATCCTCGCCAAGATCGTGATTCCGCAGGCGCTGCGCTCGAGCGTACTGCCCATGACCAACCTCTTTATCGCCATCATGCTCACCACCGCGCTCGGCAGTCAGGTGCCGCTTAAACCGCAGGAGCTCACCGGCGTGGTGAGCTACATCAACACGCGCTCGCTCGGCGGCGTCGCCGCGTTCTTTATCTCGGCGCTCGGCTACCTGGGCACGGCCTTTGTGGTGAGCCACATTGGCAACTATATCGATAAGAAGGTGAGGATCCTCCGATGAGCAAGCACTCCACCTCCGCGCTCACCATGCGCGATGCGCTCTACGAGGCTCCCGGCCCCAAGATGCGCGCCAAGATTCGCGTCGGCACCGCCATCTCACTTGTTGCCGTGGCCGCGCTCATCGCTCTGGTACTGCAGCGCTTTTATGTGACCGGCCAGCTTTCGGTCCATTACTGGTACTTCTTTACGCACCTCACCACCTGGAAGTTCCTGCTTGCCGGTTTTGAGGGCACCGTTAAAGTCGCGCTCACCGCCGGCGCCATCGCGCTGGTACTGGGCTTAGCCCTCATGCTCGGCCGTACCAGCGACATCAAGCCGTTGCAACTGGTCTGCCGCGTGCTCACCGATTTCTTCCGTGGCGTGCCGAGCCTGTTGTTCATCTACTTCTTCTTTTTGGTGCTGCCCCAGTACAAGATCGCGCTGCCGTCGTTTTGGATGCTCACGCTTCCCGTCGCGCTCGCTGCAGCCGGCGTACTGGCCGAGATCTTCCGCGCCGGCGTCAACGCCGTGCCGCGCGGTCAGGTCGAGGCAGCCCAGGCGCTCGGTCTCTCCAAGGCCAAAATCACCTTTAAAATCGTATTGCCCCAGGCGATTCGGTTTATCATTCCGTCGTTGATTTCGCAGCTTGTGGTCGTAGTCAAGGACACCACCGTCGCCTATGTCGTGAGCTACCCCGACCTCATGCAAAATGCCCGCGTGCTCATTACCAACTACGACGCCCTCGTGTCGGTCTACCTGGTGATCGCGGTCATCTACATCCTCATCAACGTCGCGATCAACAAGGCCGCTGTCTACGTTTCGCACAAGACCGGCGCGACCATCATCCGCTAACGCTTTACCATTTCGAGTCATAAGGAGCCGAGCACCATGGCACAGAGCACCTCTTCCACCGGCGATCAGCCGCTGATCGAGCTCAGACACGTCGATAAGCACTACGGCGATCTGCACGTCCTCAACGACATCAATCTCTCGGTCGACCGTGGCGAGGTCGTCGTGGTGATCGGCCCCTCGGGCTCGGGCAAGTCGACCATGTGTCGCACCATCAACCGTCTGGAAACCATCGACTCGGGTGAGATCCTCATCGAGGGCGAGCCCCTGCCGCAGGAAGGCAAGGATCTTGCCCGCATGCGTGCCGAGCTGGGCATGGTGTTTCAGCAGTTCAACCTGTTCGCGCATATGACCGTGTTGCAGAACGTTATGCTGGGACCGGTCGATGTGCTGGGCGTCTCCAAGGAGGAGGCTCGTGAGCGCGCCATGGACCTGCTGAGCCGCGTGGGCGTGGCCGAGCAGGCCAACAAGGTACCCGCACAGCTTTCGGGCGGCCAGCAGCAGCGCGTGGCCATCGCCCGTTCACTCGCCATGCAGCCCAAGGCCATGCTCTTTGACGAGCCCACGAGCGCCCTTGACCCCGAGATGATCAACGAGGTGCTCGAAGTCATGGTCCGTCTGGCCCAGCAGGGCATGACGATGATCGTCATCACGCACGAGATGAACTTCGCCCGCCGCGTAGCCGACCGCGTCGTGTTTATGGCCGACGGCCAGATCGTGGAAACCGGCACGCCCGACGGGTTCTTCGACCACCCCCAGACCAAGCGCGCCCAAGACTTCCTCAACTCCATCAAGGGCCACTAGCCCAATTGCCATATCCGCTCGCCATGACCATCCAAACTCGAAAGCAACACCTATGATCGGAACTCGCACTTCATCGTCCTACACCCCACATGTCGACGTCGCCCCCGCCGACCGCCCACTCATCCTCGTCGCGCCGCGTTGGGAAGAGGCAAAGCCGTTTTTAAGCGAGACGCTCTCCCCCAACGAGGAGATCGCCAGCGTCTTTGTCGATGCCATCCTTGCTGCAGGCGGTCTGCCGCTGCAGATGTCCATCACCGAGGACATTGAGGTCATCCGCCATTACGTCGATATCGCCGACGGCATCGCCATTCCCGGCGGCCCCGATGTCAATCCCAAACGTTGGGGCGATGATCGACCCTACGACCCCACGCTGTGCTGTGAGATCCGCGATAGCTTTGAATTTAAGCTGGTCGGCGAGATACTCCGCGCCAAAAAGCCGCTCTTTACCACCTGCCGCGGCACGCAGTTGCTCAATGTCGCCACTGGCGGCACCCTGTGCATGGACGTGCCGAGCCTGGGCGCTCGCGAGGGCCGCACGCAGTGGCGCCATACCCACGTGCTCAACGACCCCGTACATCCCGTCGAGGTCGTGCCGGGCTCGCTGCTGGAGCGCGCGCTTGGCGGGCACAGGCTGATCCAGACCAACTCAGCACATCACTGCTGCGTCGACCGTCTGGGTAAGAGCACGCGTTTGGTCGCCAAGGCAACCGACGGCGTTCCCGAATGCATCGAAGTCGAAGGCCAGCCTTTCTGCCTGGGCGTGCAATGGCATCCCGAGTACACGTGGAAGTCGCTCGAGACCGACTTTAACCTGTGGAAGTCGTTTGTCGAGGCAGCGGCCAAGGTAAAGCAGGCCCGCTAGTTCACGGACAGCACAACACAAAAGGGCGCCCCGCCGGCCACATGGTCCGACGGGGCGCCCTTTTACCTATATATGGCCGGGGCACGTAGCCCTAGGCTCGCAAGCCCTTATTCAGCCGTCTCGCGCAGGGCCGACATCGTTGCCGCATATTGCTGCTGCAGCGCGTGCATTCCCTCGCGAGCGCCGTCAACGGCATCGGCACCGCGCAGCGCTTCGGTCACCACGACCGCCGGCTCGTACAGATTATCGAATCCCAGGGTCTGGCTCACGCCCTTGAGCGTGTGCGCTGCCATAAACGCACCTTCGGCGTCTCCTACCGCCATGGCGGCCTCCAGCTTGTCCATGCTCTCGTCATCCAAAAACTTGAGGGCAAAGCGGGCAAGCATTTCCTCGCCCATCAGCCGAGCGCACGCGTCATCATAATTTGCGCCGATCTTCTCATACGCCTCACGCATGGAAATCATGAATCAAAAACTCCTTTGGTCAAACTAAATCGTGGGAAACGCAACGACGTCGGCGGGGCGTGCCAACGTCTCGGCAATTTGGTCTTGCACCTCGAGCAGGCAATCGAGCAGCAGCGGGTTAAAGGTGCCGCACTTACCGTCCAGGATCATCTGGATCGCCTCCTTGTGCGGGATAGCGTCCTTGTACACACGCACACTCGTCAGAGCATCGTACACGTCAGCCACCGAAACCACCTGCGCGGCGATGGGGATATCGTCGCCCTTGAGGCCATCGGGATAACCCTTGCCGTCCCAGCGCTCGTGATGCCAACGCGCAATCTGGTACGCATATTCCATAAGCGCATTGCCGGCGTGATGGCTACCCAGCTTAAGCAGCATATCGGCGCCGATCGTGGTATGCGTCTTCATGATCTCGAACTCCTCGGGCGTAAGGCGCCCGGGCTTGTTGAGGATCGCATCGTCAATCGACATCTTGCCGATATCGTGCAGCGCCGAAGCCAGGGCGATCGTAGAGCGTTCCTCATTGTCGAGGGAGACCGTGCCGCTACGCTGGACCAGACAGCCAAGCAGCAGCTCGGTCAGCTTCTCGATGTTCGTAACGTGTCTGCCGCTCTCGCCGTTGCGAAGCTCCATGACGCCGGCCATGATGTCGATGAGCATGCGACTGTTCTTGACGCGCTCGTTGTACTGCTGGGACAGCAGGTTCGTCAGGCGGCGCTGTTTGGCGTATAGGCGGATGGTGTTGCTTACACGGCGGCGCACGACACGGGAGTCAAACGGGCGGTTGATATAGTCCGAGGCGCCCAGCTCGTACGCGCGCAGAACCATATCATCGGAATCTTCGCTCGAGATCATGATGACAGGCAGATTGTCGATACCCGATCGGCGCGACAGATCGGCCAGTACCTCAAAGCCACTTATGCCCGGCATGATAATGTCCAGCAGCACGAGCGACAACTCATCGCCATAGCGGTCGACCATGTCGAGCGCCGCACGACCGTTATCGGCCTCGAGGATACAATACTCGTCCTTGAGCATCTCGTTGAGAATGACTCGGTTCATCTCGGAGTCATCGACAATAAGCACCAAAGGCTTTTCGCTTTGGAAGGCCTCGATGGAATCGGCATCGGTCACGACCGTACCGGCTTTTGCCTTAGCGCGGCTCAGTAACTGGGCAGCGCGGCCAACGCCCTCATCGACCGTCTCGCCATGAATGCGAACGCCACCAACACATGCCGTCAAGCTCACGTACTCATGGCCCGGAATAATCGTGGAACGAACGGCATCGGACACCTGATGCAGGCGACGGGTGAAGTCATCGGAGGGAATATTGGGCATGACAACCACAAACTTGTCGCAGCCATAGCGCACAAGCTCGTCAGTCGAACGGATTCCGCTGCGCATGGCTGTCGCCACAGCACCGAGCGCAAGGTCGCCGGCATGACGGCCACACGTATCGTTGAAGACCCTAAAATCATCAAGGTCGATCACCGCAACGCCGGCATTCACGCGGGTGCTACGGAGCTTTTCCTCGTAATATCGGCGATTGCGCACATTCGTCAGCACGTCGGTGTAGACAAGGTCCTCTTCTGCGGCCTCTTGCTCATCGATCGGACGCACCATCAGCAAGACGTGAGGCTCGCCCTCGACCTTCAAAGGGCGTAGACGGGCGCGGTACTCAGTGCCATCATTGAGCAGTTGCTCCGACACCTCATCGGAGTCTGCCAAAGCCTCAAGACTTGACTGACGCAGACAAGGACACCGATCACCGGCGAGCAGGCAGTTAGGCTCACTCTTAATCTGATCGGCCGACAGCAAACGCACCACGGGGTAGGTCTTCGCGACACGGGCGACCTCGGCGGCAGCCTCCTCGTCGGTTAGATTGACCTCGTGATTATTGAGCATATGGGGCCCTTTCGATAGTTTCGCATGGTAGCGGTGGGTTCCAAATGTTACAAGGGTAACACCTTGCCGATGCAGGCAAGCACGTGAATGCTATTACATTTTTATGAGTTGGCAGGCGGCGCGATTGAAGCCGCAGACGTGAGGTTTTGAGCACATTTGTTAACACGGCCGAAACGTTTGCGAGTGAAGACTGTTTTGATTTTTACGGCTGCTAGAGCTCCAGGATGCTACGGACAGTCTGGGCAGCCGCTGCCGGGCGATCGCGCAGGCCGTTGTGCGCGCCCGGGATTGTCACGAGGGGGCAATCGAGATATTCGGCAGCCGCTCGCGTGCCAGCCTCGCGGGGCGTGCCAATCGAGAGCTCGCCCAGGAGCACGGCGGCCACCGTTTTTGACGCGCGAACGCTATCCCAATCGGGAACGCAGGTCATAGTAATCCCGTATTCATTGGCCATGAAGCAACGACCATTGCGCAGGGCATGTTTGGCTTCCGCTTCGGTCGTTCCAGGAGCCTCGGGGTCCAAGTCGCCGAGGGCTCCCAAGAAAAGCCGGAGCGCCCTTGAAACCTTTCCAGCCGCAATCATATCGAGCAAAACCGGGGCTGCGCCCATGCCGACGCCTTCGGCCGACACAGCCGGCTCATGCAGAATCGCACGGGCGACGAGATGGGGTTCGGTACGAAGAAGCTCCAGCGCCACCAACGTACCGGCGCTGTGCGCAAGCACATTTGTCGGAGCGCCAACGTGTTCGATCACGGCTTGCAGATCGGCGGCCTGAGCGGCAAGATCATAGCTGCCGTCTGCCGCATCGCTGCTGCCACCACAGCCGCGGCGGTCGTAGGCAATTACGCGGTAGTTGCGACTGAGCTCACAAGCGATGCCGTCGAAAAATGTGCCGTCGACACAAGCGCCGTGCACGCACACCAAGGCAGGAGCATCAGGCGACACATCCGGGTCGGCATATTCGCGACAGGCAATCGTGGTGCCCGCATTCTCGACCGTAAAATCCATGTTGTGCCCCCATCATCAATGCTCATCCAGTTGCACGTCAGCACGGTTGGATGGACCCGCATTGCTTTACACCTTGTTAACAGATTAACTTTACCCGACCCGAGGCTTTTCATGGCACGGCATCATGAGCGACGTGAAAAAACGAAACTTGTAAAGCAAGAGCCCACACCTTGCTTTGGAGCCGATGCTATGCTTAGGCACAATTGTCTTGAGGAGCATATGCCTATGTCTACGTTTTTGAATGCCAGCCCCATCTTTGGGCCCGTTCGCAGCCGTCGCCTTGGTCTCTCGCTCGGCGTCAACATGATGCCGGCCAGCGGCAAAATCTGCACGTTCGACTGCATCTACTGCGAGAACGGCCTCAACGCCGAGCGCCCCTGCCATGAGCCGTATAACACGGCTGCCGTGGTACTCGAAGCGCTCGAGGCAAAGCTGCGCGAGATGGCAGCCGAGGGCGAGCTCCCCGATGTAATCACCTTCGCAGGCAACGGCGAGCCCACCGCCGCACCGGAGTTTCCACGGGCCATCGCCGGCGCCGTCGCACTGCGCGACGAGCTTGCCCCAAACTCCAAGATCGCCGTGCTCTCCAACGGCACACGCGCCGACCGCCCCGAGGTGCACGACGCGCTCATGATGGTCGACGACAACATTCTTAAGCTCGATACCGTCGACCCGGCGTTTATCCAGCTGCTCGACCAGCCTGTTGGCCCCTACAACGTCGAACACCAGATCGAGACGTTCGCAAGCTTTGACGGTCACGTTATTATCCAGACGATCTTTTTGACCGGCGAGTATCAGGGCAAGCTCATCGACAATACCGGCGAGGAGTATGTTGCCCCCTGGCTCGCGGCGCTTGAGCGCATTCGTCCGCAGGAGGCGACCATCTACACGGTCGCGCGCGAGACACCAGTCGCTGGCCTTGCCAAAGCAGCGCCCGAGGTGCTCGACGCCATTGCCGCGCGCGTCCAAGCCCTCGGCACCCCTTGCCAGGTGAGCTACTAGCGCGGCCGCCCGCCAGCAGTTAAATTAGCCCCATCCCAAATGAGCTGGTCTGCGGGTGGGCTATACTAGCTGCGGATGAAAGGAAGTTAGCCATGTATGACAAAGGACCCGTGCCCGGCCGCAACGACGCTTGCTGGTGCGGCAGCGGCAAGAAATATAAGAAATGCCATAGCGCCTTCGACGAGCGCCTCGAGCGCCTGTGGGAGGAGGGCTGGGAGGTTCTGCCCCGTACGCTCTACAAGACTCCCGCCGATATCGAGGGCATCAAGCGCTCGGCAGCCATCAACGTGGGCGTGCTCGATTATGTGGGCGAGCATATCGCCGCAGGCATGACCACCAACCAGATCGACCAGATGATCTACGACTACACCGTCGAGCACGGTGGCACGCCGGCCGACCTCAACTACGAGGGCTACCCCAAGAGCGTGTGCACCTCGATCAATGATGTGGTCTGCCACGGCATTCCCTGCGATACGGACGTGCTGCACGAGGGCGACATCATCAACGTGGACTGTTCCACGATCCTAGACGGCTACTTTAGCGACTCGAGCCGCATGTTCTGTATCGGCGAGGTCTCGGCCGAGCGCCAGCGCCTGGTCGATGTCACCCGCGCCAGCGTGGAAGCGGGTCTGGCGGCCGTCAAGCCATGGCTACCGCTCTCCGTTATGGCCGAGGCTGTGCAAAAGACCGTCGAGGACGCCGGCTTTAGCGTGGTGCGTGAGTACGGCGGACACGGCATCGGTAAGGAGTTCCACGAGGACCCGTTTGTGGGCTTTACCACCGAGGCGCCCGACGTAGACACCATCATGGTGCCAGGCATGGTCTTTACCATCGAGCCCATGGTCAACGCCGGAGCGCCCGATATCAAGATTAGCAAGGGCGACGGCTGGTGCGTGCGCACCAAGGACGGCAGCGATTCGGCCCAGTGCGAGGTACAGCTCGTGGTGACCGAGGACGGCTACGAGCTGCTGAGCTGGTAGCCGTGGATGCGCCGGATGCTGACGGGCACGCCCGTCTTGCATCCGGCGTTTTTGTTTGAACGTTTTGCCTGATATAACCTGCCAAAATAAACCTGTCCCTTTTTTGGCAGGTTGAGCGGAGAGGACTGCCTGTGAACATCCTGGTTTTGCTGCCCGTCAACGACCGTCATCGCGCAATTCTTGAGTCGAGCGCTCCGGGCGAGGACTTTATCTACACGAGCGCCGACGCCGCCACGCGCAAGCAGGTCGCCGATGCCGACGTGATCCTGGGCAACATCGACCCTGACATGCTCACGGCATGCGAGCATCTCCAGCTGTTGCAATTGCAGACCGCCGGCTATGACGACTACCTTGCCGCCGGCACCGTGCCAGCCGACGCCAAACTGTCTTGCTCGGTGGGCGCCTACGGCCAGGCCGTGAGCGAGCACATGTTTGCCATGGTCCTTTCCATGATGAAGCGCCTGCCCGGCTATCACGACTTGCAGCGCGAGCATCGCTGGGAGGATTTGGGGCCGGTTACCTCGCTCAAAAATGCCAACGTGCTGGTGCTGGGCGCGGGCGATATCGGCGGCCACTTTGCCACGCTCTGCCGCAGCATGGGCGCACACGTCCGCGGCATCAAGCGCCGTCCGCTCGTCTACCCCATTGTGTTTGAGGACATGGACGGCATGGATGCCCTGCCCGAACGCCTGGCCGAGGCAGACGTCGTCGCATCCTTTATGCCCAGCACACCCGAGACCCGCGGCCTGGCGAACGCCGAGTTCTTCGCCGCGATGAAGCCGGGCGCCTTCTTTGCCAACGGCGGCCGCGGTGACCTTGTTGTTGCCGACGATTTGGTTGCCGCTCTGGAGTCGGGACATCTCGCCGGCGCCGCGGTCGACGTCACCGACCCCGAGCCGCTGCCGGCGACAAGCCCGCTGTGGGATGCACCCAACATGCTCATCACGCCGCACGTCTCGGGCTGGTTCCACCTAGCCGCCACGCTCAACAACGTGGTCGACATCGCCGCGGAGAATCTGCGTCACCTGCAGGCCGGCGAGACCCTGCGCTGCTGGATCGAGCACTAATTGTTCCGGCGTTTTGCCAAACGCCGGAACCCCTCGACGCTGCGAGCCCGCCAGAGCGGCAATCTGACGTTCAATCGTCGGGCATGGCCAAAAGGCCTATGCCCTCCTCTTTCACGTCACCTTGCTCGCTCTGGCGGGCTCTCGCTGACGTTTGCTCAACCTGCAGGGTCTTCAAATTGCTAGAGCGTTGCTAAGTAATTCTTTGCGTCTTCTACGCTCATTGCTGCAACGGGTGCGTGTGAACAGAGTTTGGCATCGTTGGTGACCAGGAGATCCGCCTGAGCGCGTATCGCTGCCGCAATGATTAAATCGTCTTCGTAATCGCTATGGAGTTCACGCTGTCTGCTCGCCATCCAGATGTCGCTCAGGTCACAGGGCACTGGCGTGGCAAGCTGCGACAGCACGCTAAGACAATCCCATGCAAGCGAAGTCGCTACCGTAGCGGCATACTGGGAAAGCGAACCGTGCTCTCGCCGATACCATGCCTTATGTTCACTTGAAATCAAATAGAACAGGTCTTTGGACGATGTCGCCGCGTACAGCAAATCAACCTGTGCCGTGCATGCATCGCGTAAAAACTCAATCGCCACCGAACGACCACGTCGTGAGGGAATGAAGTAATCGAGCCACACGTTGGCGTCAACCAAGATGCGCTTTGGAGTCTCACTCATAGAGCCAACTCATCTCCTCGCCATAGCGATCCGCATAGGCATTCCGTTTGAGCTCTTCGTCGTCCGATGGCTGAGCCTTGACCATATCGATTCCCGACTCACAGCAAGCGGCAGCGAACAGCTTCGACCCCTGATCCATGAGCTCGAGCTTACGTTTGGCGGCCTTTTCGCGCTCGCGCTGTTCCGCCCGGGCACGACTGGGCAGCAGGATATCCTCGAGCGCACCGGGGCGATCGGCCAGCGACGCTGCAAGCTGCCAGAGCGCTCGCACCGCTTGGCTCGGCGTCATACCGGCCTTGGAGAGAGCGGCGTCCCCACTCCTTTTAAGATCGGCATCGAGACGTACGTTGATCTGAGCGGCTGTTGTGGTCATGACCCCTCCTTAATACTTCAAAACTATCATAAAACTCTATGGTAGATACATAAAGCATGTATAGCATTTATAAGCATTAGCCGTACTCTGTACACAAAAAGCCGCCGAGGCACATTGCACCTCGGCGGCCACGTATCGCAGATCTAGTTCGGTTTCACCCTTTGCATTCGCCCAGATAAAACCTGCCAAAATTAACATCCCTTTTTGGCAGGTTTTAGAGTTCCACGCTTTCGGCGCCGTTGATGGTTAGGTTTCGCTCGTAGAAGGCGGTGAGGGCGCGGATGGCGTACATTACGTCGCGCACGCCGCCGGTCTCGTAGCTCGAGTGCATGGCAAGCTGCGGCAGGCCCACGTCCACGGCATGCATGCTCGCCTGCATATTGGACAGATTGCCCAGGGTAGAACCGCCGGCCATATCGCTCTTGTTGGCAAAGGCCTGCGTGGGCACGTCGGCGTCATCGCAAATGGCCTGGAACACCGCGCGGCTAAAGGCGTCGGTGCAGTAGTGCTGGTTGGCGGCCTCCTTGATGACGATGCCGCCGTTGAGTACCACCTGATTGCGGGCATCGCACTTCTCGGCATGGTTGGGGTGCACGGCATGTGCATTGTCGCAGCTTACAAGCATCGAGGCGGCAAGTGCGCGGTGGTACGACTCGTCGTCAAAGCCCAACGATCCGTTGATGCGGCGCAGCGCGTCGGCCAAGAACGTCGACATGGCGCCCTGCTTGGTCTCGGAGCCAACCTCCTCATTATCAAAGCAGCAGAAGACCGAAACGTCGTGCGCGTTCTCGGCACCCAAAAATGCCTGCAGTGAGGTGTAGGCGCAGGCCAGGTCGTCGAGCTTGGGCGTCGAGATGAACTCGTCGGCCCAGCCCCAAATGCGCGCATCCTGACGATTGACCAGGAACAGATCGCGGCCCAGGATCTGCTCGGGCTCAACGTCCAGTTCGTCAGCGATCAGGGCGTCAAAATCTCCCTGCTTAAGGTCACCGGCGCTGATGAGCGGGCACAGATCAATGGCTCGGTTGGGAGCAAAGTCCTCGTTAACGCCGCGGTTCATGTGGATGGCAAGGCTCGGGATAATAGCGACCTCGCGCTCGGTGGCAAGCAGGCGGCTCTCAATACGGTCGCCCTCGCGCACCAGCACGCGTCCGGCCAGCGCGAGCGGACGATCAAACCAGGTGTAGTCGATCATGCCGCCGTAAGCCTCGGTGTTCAGGCGCAGCGTTTCGCCCGCGCCGTCAAGCTCGGGCACGGCCTTGACCTTAAACGTCGGCGAATCGCTGTGCGACGCCGTGAGCTGAAAATGATAGTCACCGGCAACGCCGTCCTCGCCCCACGTCGCGGCCAGGTCCTCGCCCACCTTAAAGGCAACAACGCTCGAGGTGTTGCGCTGCGTGTAATAGCGCCCGCCCGGCTCGATATCCCACGCCGCATTCTCGGGCAGGTAGGTAAAGCCCGCCTCGTCGAGTTCGGCCATAATGGTCGCTGCCGTATGGAACATGCTGGGGCACGCCTCGATAAAGTCGATAAGGTCGTTGGCGGCCTCGATATCGTCGGCCGTCACATGCGCGCGCTCGGGCGCTTCCTGATCCGTCATGCTCTCCCCTTTCGCTGGGTTGATGGTCCCCTCCAGCATACCCCGCCGCGCCAACGCCGCACTCTTCATTCCGTGCTTAATTCCGCGCCGCTCACCAAGTTGAGTCATCATACCCGCGCTCCTTTTGCGACAATTGCACTAACAGGACGAGAGGAGTCGTCATGAAGCCACGTAACATTGCCATCGCCTGCGGTGTCGCGGGAGCCGCCGTCGGCCTTGCCGCTGCCACCGGCATCGTTTACCGCAAGCAAATCAAGTCCGTCGCGTCGCTCAAACGCTTGACCGGCTACGCGGATGGCTATGACCTGTACGCAATCGACATCGCTTACGACTACGACCTCGACCGCATCATCGCCGCCGATGTGCGCGACGACCAGGCCTACATCGATGCCGTGGTGGCGCAGGTGCTGCCCGGTGTGCCGGCACATGTCCAGGCACTCCAATTTGCCTGCAGCGCTTTTGTCGCCGTGGATGCCGAGGGCCGCGTGCGCACCGGTCGCAATTACGACTTTAAGGACGACACCTCGGCGCTACTGGTGCGCAATCACCCGCGCGACGGCTATGCCTCCATCGGGTTTGCCGCCCTTAACAACCTGGGCGATAATACTCCGCTTGACTCCGTCGACGGACGCGCCGCCGCACTCATGGGCCCGTTTGCCCAGCTCGACGGCGTCAACGAATGTGGCGTGTCCATTGCCGTGCTCACCCTGGATTCCAAACCCTGTGACCAGGACACGCAGCGCCCCGTCATCAATACCTCGCTCGCCATCCGCCTGGTGCTCGACCGCGCGGCTACCACACAGGAGGCCGTCGACCTGCTTTCTGCCTACGACATGCACGCCATGGCAGGACGCGACTACCACTTCTTTATCAACGACGCCGCCGGTGACGCGCGCGTAGTAGAGTGGGATCCGCACGATCCGGATCGTGCATGCAAGGCGACGCCCGCACGCCAAGTCACGAACTTCTACGCCTGCTATGGCGACGAGGTGCTCCCCAACCAAAAGAACGGCGAGCTGGGCCATGGTAAAGAGCGCGCCGTCGCAATCGCCGATGTCCTTGACGCCCATGCCGGCGCCCAAGATGAGGCAGTCGCTTGGAAGGCCCTACGCGCTGCAGCGCAAGAGCCCAATCCGGAAGACATCACCAGCAACACGCAGTGGTCGGTCGTCTTTGACAACACCGAGCCCGCTGCCGCCATCACGCTGCGCCGCCACTGGGGCGACGTCGACGCCTTCGCGCTGTAAGGAGCCAGGCCCATCGACCTTACGCTCGCCTGACGTTGCTTACATTTCTATACGCTTGAGCTAACACGTTTTACCCCCGTATCAACAGTGTGCGGGGGTAAACTTATGCGCATGTTATAACTTGCCCGGAAGGATTCATCATGCTTAGGATCGGTCTTCTTACCAGTGGCGGCGACTGCCAGGCGCTCAACGCCACCATGCGCGGCATTGTCAAAACGCTCATGACCAATAGCGAAGAGCCTATCGAGATCTATGGTTTTGAGGACGGCTACCAGGGCCTTATCTACAGCAGGTTCCGCGTCATGACGCCCGCCGATTTTAGCGGCATCCTCACCCGCGGCGGCACAATCCTGGGCACGAGCCGCACGCCGTTCAAACGTCTGGACATTCCCGAGGCCGACGGCGTCGAGAAGGTGCCCGCGATGGTCCACACCTATCACAAGCTGCAGCTCGACTGCCTATTTATGCTGGGCGGCAACGGTTCCACCAAGACCGCTAACCGCCTGCGCGAAGAGGGCCTCAACGTTATCGCCCTGCCCAAGACCATCGACAACGACACCTGGGGCACCGAGTTGACGTTTGGCTTTACGAGCGCCATCGACGTCGCCACCAAGTGCATCGACGACATCCACACCACTGCCTCGAGTCACGGCCGCGTGTTTGTCATCGAGATCATGGGCCACAAGGTCGGTTGGATTCCGCTGTATGCCGGCGTCGCGGGCGGCGCGGACGTCATCCTGATTCCCGAGATCCCCTACGACATGGACAACGTCATCAAGACCATCGAGCATCGCATGGAGACCGGCAGCCGTTTTACCATCGTGGCCGTCGCCGAGGGCGCTATCTCCAAGGAGGACGCGGCGCTGTCCAAGAAGGAGTACAAGAAGAAGCTTGCCGAGCGCACGAGCCCGTCGATCGTCTACGACATCGCCAAGGAGATCGAGGCCAAGACCGGTCGCGAGACCCGCGTCGCCATCCCCGGCCACACGCAGCGCGGCGGCCAGCCCGACGCCCAGGACCGCATCTTTGCGACCCAGTGCGGCGTCGAGGCGGCACTCGGCTGCCTGCGCGGCGAGTTTGGCTACATGATCGCCCTGCGCGACGGCAAGATGTGCCACATGCCGCTCGAGGATGTCGCCGGCAAGCTCAAGTATGTCGACCCCCAGAGCGACCTGGTGCGCGAGGCCAAGGCGTTGGGCATCAGCTTCGGCGACGAATAGCCTCGGCTGGAACTGCTCTCATCGGAGGCCCCAGGGCTTTCCTCCCAAATCGTCCTCGGACATGTCAGGACCCCGCTGCGCGCTTCGCGCGGCGGGGTCCTTCCGTCCTGCGGAAAGATTTGGGAGGAAAGCCCTGGGGCCTCCTGCGGTAACTAGGGAGGCCGAGGCTATTCGTCTTCTTGCTGCAAGTGCGTGGGCTGAGATTTTGGGATGTTGCAGGCTCTTAGCTGAGAGTAGCACTGACATTTGTCCTAAAATGGCTGGTCGCTAGGGGTTGCTACCGGTAGTTGCGGTAGGGTTGGGGCAGATTCTAACTAGAAATGGTGGTCGCTACCGGCTGTTCTCGGCATACTCGGCTCATTCGATTCGACCATCAAACGAAAGGAACCACCATGGATCTTGCGATGGCACAGCGCCTCGTCGATCGCCGTAAAGCTGCCGGGCTTTCTCAGGAGGCGCTTGCCGCCCAGCTGGGCGTAAGTCGTCAGGCTGTCAGTAAATGGGAGCGCAGCGAATCCTCGCCCGATACCGATAACCTTATTGCGCTCGCCGCGCTGTATGGCGTGTCGCTGGATGAGCTGCTGTATGGGGAGGCGGTGGCTAGCGCTGATGACTCACAGGCTGATGATGAGGCACAGAACAGCAACGCCGGCACCAAAGCTTCAGATAAGGCTGAAGAGGCTGAGGCTTCTACTGAGCACGCTGATTGCAGCGATAAGCCACTTGTCGATATTTCCCTCGCGCGCGGTATCCACGTCATTGATCCCAATAAAGGCGAGGAAGTCCATGTTGGTTGGAGCGGCATCCATGTGACCAACGAGCGCAAGGGCGAAGAGGTGCATGTGGGGCCGGACGGCGTGCATATCGATACGCTTGAGGACGATGGACATAGCGTACGCACCAATGACGACGGCACCGTCACCATCGACGGCGAGACGTTTTCCAGCTGGAAGGAAGCACACGACAAGCTCGACCATCATGGCAAGCATTTCCACACCAAGGTCGGACGTGCATGGAACAAGTTTCCCTTTCCCGCAGTGGTTGCCCTCGCCTATCTGGCGCTTGGCATCATCTGCGGCGCATGGTCCATGGGGCTCTTCCTCGTCTTTTTGATTCCCGTCTACTACGCGATTGGTGACTTTATCGATCGGCGCCACCTGTCTAAGCTGATCGAGGCCATCTACCCGGCAGCCGCCATCGCTTGGTTCCTCTACATGTGGCTCTGTTTGGGACAGCCCCATCCTGCATGGATCATCCTCATCACGATTCCCGTCATAAAGGCGCTCATGCGCTGGTGCCGCAAACAATGGAAGCACCGCAAACAGGCCTAACACGCTCCGACCCACCAGCACCCAACCGCCCCCGCCCTTCTCCTAAGTTGCGGTGAGATAGGGACTGTTTTGAAGCTCCAAAGCGCCAAACAGTCCGTATATCACCGCAACTTACAAACAACTGGGTCAGTTCCGGCACGGAGATTAGCATTGAGCTGACCGCGCGCCAAGAAAAGGGCCTATTTACTACGTTTAACTCGAGAGGGCCGACCATACCCGCCTTTTCCGAAAACTGGCAAGCCCTCTACCTGCGGTTTTAATTTCATAATCTTTGTCACGGTCGAGGGTGTGGTAGCAAACGTAGTAGATAGGCCCATTTTGTGGCATACGACCCATACAAGCCCAATCTCGAAGGCCAAAGAGAGCCTCTCATCCACGCCTGCGAGCGAAAACCAAATAGAATGAAAGGCAAATGGAAAAGCTCATCGGCCAGTACGTTGAGATGCTGAACGACAGACATCCCCAGCAAAACGGGGCAAACGCCGGGCCACATAAAGATGAGGTTAGATAACGATACTTTTTGAAACACAGTAAAATCAAGGTTTTT
>DXLV01000011.1 GCA_019414545.1 Collinsella sp.
CTTGCAGCGACGGACCTCGGGACGCTCTTACACCACGTCTGCGCGCGCCACCATTAAATCTCATCAGTGACCTCATTTTTGAACAAAATAAATGCAACCATAATGGCAACAGTACTCATATTTGCCTTTTTTTGCACACAGCCCTCCAGAATAGTCGTTAGGGACGACTCAAAATGGCAATTCCGGCACTTAGACGCTCTCTTCTTGAATGACTAGTTGTTAAAGAACACTCAGCGACTACTCCAATTCGCGACACACTGTGTCGCGAATTGAGCTGTTCTCACCACCGAAGAGCGGTGAAAGCTCCTGGCCAGAATCTCGATAGTTTGTTAAAGTGCCCCCTCTGCAGGTTCAATGAGCGCTCATGTTCCAGACTAGAAAGTGAAGAAATATCGAAGCCATCGATGCTCATTTCCTATCGAAAAAACTAGTCAATACACGCTAATTAGCTTAATAAACTGCTTGTATTTTTGTCTACAAAACTGTATACAAAAAGAGATTCCGGTAACCAGCGCTCGACATTATGTCAATCGATAGGAGGCGCTATGGACGCTAAGCAGCTCGAAAAGATGATGGGGTTTGCTCCCGGAGAGTTGGAAAAGGCCGCGGAGGCATACGAAAAAGATGAGTGGCCGAAGGGTCGCACCATCAAGTTGGGAAGGCCGCCGATTTCCGATGAGCCAAGCGTTGTTTTATCGGCACGTGTGGGTGAATCGGTTCTTGAGGCATTTGACGCAAAGGCAAAGCGCCATGGGCAAACGCGCACGGAGCGACTCAGGGAACTCATTACGCTCGATGCAATGATTGCCTAGTCCCCCGCCGAGCCCAAACATGTGCGCCAGCATCCAAAAGCGTCATTTCTCGACATCTTTGGATGCTGACGCATAGCTTTTCAACCTAGTCATTGGGGACGTTCTTAAATGACTAGTCATTAAAGAACGTCCCCAATGACTACTTTTTACCCGAAAAAGCGAGCGGTGGGTGCAAGCGATTGTTCGCGAAAGACGCGCTCGACAGCAGCGCGGTATTCATCGACCTTTTTGGTCTTGCGAACGAGCTTGTGAACGGTCGCGGGATCGGCGAAGGCGCATTTGGCGTAGAACCACCACTCCTTCATGCGAAAGACCGCGTTGCCCCCAATCTCGTCCGCATAGGCCGCAAACAGCATGTCGTGGAAGCGCTGCAGCTCAGCGGCCGTGGCAGCAGGGCCGCCCTTAACCATGCGAGGCAGCGCGGGGTTCGCAAGCAGGCCACGCCCCAACATCACATGGCGCGTGCCGGGATAAGCCTCCACCAGCGCATCCATGTCCCCTAAATCAAAAATGTCACCGTTATAGGCGACCGAAAACGGCGCCCGCTCCAGCGTCTCGCCGTAAAACTCTTTGCGCGGCGAGCCCGTATAACGGTCCTTTTGCACGCGCGGGTGCACAATCAGCTCTGCTAACGGCATGCGACAGTAGAGGTCGAGCACGCGCTTGTACTCGTCGTCGCTTTCCAACCCCAACCTGGTCTTGACCGACACCGGCAAGGGCGAGCGTTCGCACACGTCGCTCAAGAACACCTCGAGCTCATCCAAATTGCGCAGAAAGCCCGAACCCTTGCCCTTCGCGACCACCGTACCCGAAGGGCAGCCAAGGTTGAGGTTGACCTCGCGGTAACCCATATCGGCAAGCACCTGCGCCGCCCACACAAACTCGTCCGCATTCTTAGACATCAGCTGGGGCACCACGTTAAGTCCCTGGTTGTTGGCAGGATCGACCTCTTTAAACGCCTTGCCGCCAAAGCGATTGCCCACCCGCGGCGGCGGCAAAAACGGCGTGTAATAACAATCGAGCGCGCCGAAGCACTCCGCATGCACGCGACGGAACACATGCCCGGTAATCCCCTCCATAGGGGCCAGCGATAAATACATCAACATCCATTCTCAAATCAATGTGACAAAGGGACAGTCCCTTTGTCACATGCATTATGCCTTGTCCTTGAGGCCACCCACAAGGCGGAGGCGGTTACTTGGCGTTAACTACCCCTCCAGCAGTCGCTGCGCAACGATTGCCAATAACACGCTGTTGATCACTATGTTTGAACAGCGCACACCCTCTACTCATTTATACTCAAGAGCGTGTGCGCATCGCCCCCGAAAAACGATGAGAGTCGAGGACCCTATGCAGCAGCTCACCGAACAAGAACGTAAGCGCATCCAGCGATATTGCATCTGCCCCAAGGTTGCCGGCGCGGCGCTTGCCATGGCATTCGTGCTGCCCTTATCGATCATTCCATTCGAAATGGTCGACGACATCGTCTTCCATCACGAAGGCTTCCAAGAGACAGGCATGATGACCGCCTTGGTGCTCACCGCCATCGAGCTCGTTATATTCTGCTACTGCGCTCTCGCCCCGCGCTTTGGCATGCGTGGCAAGCAGTGGAAGGAAATGCAGCGCCGGCTCGCCGTCGAGCAGAGCGAGAAAGACCGCTCGGCACAAATCGCGGGCGTTATTGGCACGCAGGCCGCCGCGCGCCTGCTCAAGAACAGCGACAACGAGACCGCGCGCAACCTGGGTGGCGCGGCAGAAGTCGCCGCTGCCGTAGGCGCCGTCGCCACCGCAGCAGATGTGCTTGCCGAAAGCTTTGCCAACGCAAAGGCCATGGCAGAGGCCTGTGGCGTGCCCGTCCCCCGTGCAAAAAAGTGGATCGTCGCGCTTGTGGCGCTGCCCCTCGCAATCGTGTGCGGTGCCTATATCCCGCAGCTGGCACAGGGAAACATCGAGATGCAAGAGAACGCCACGGCCGCGGCCGAGCAGATCGCCATCGCCCGCAAAGCGCTAGAGCCCGCATGCGAGTACGTGTCCGCCGATGACCCTTACGAGCGATATCAAGATTACGGCTATCACGTCCGCGGCTATCTGCACGACGGCGACTCCGATACCCAGAAGACCTATACGTACCTGGATTTCGACAACAAGGGAACGCTCAAGGAAGTGAGCTACATAGCGGAGATCGACCCCGACGCGAGCCTTGAGGACAACCTCGCCCGCATCGAGCTCGACTTGGACGAGCTTTCCTCTGCTGTCCAAACCGTAGACGTCAAGACCGTGAGTCCCGAGCTCCTAGCACCGCAAAAGCTCCCCGAAGAGTTTAGGCAGGCTTTTTTGAACGGTTCGCTCTACGAGAGAATCTCCATCAGGACGAGTGACGACCTCATCAAAACGTATTACTCGTTTGATACGGATCCCGAGGACGAGTTTGACGAGTACACCCATCCAAGCATCCGTATCACGTTGGTGGGCAAAACGAGCTAGGCGCAAATGTGACAAAGGGACAGTCCCTTTGTCACATTCCATGAAAAAGGGCACCGGCGTTAGCCGATGCCCTAAAGCTGCTGCAGATTAACTCCTACAGCGTATGACTAAGACGAATCGAACTATTCGTCCCAAGAGAGGCTCTTACCAGTCTTCTTTGCCAGCAGCAAGAACAGACCGATGATGACGTTGCATGCAATACAGAAGATGAAAACGCCCTGGAAGGAGCCGACAAGCTCGTATACCTTCATCATGACGGGCATGCCAAAGGCGCCGACGATATAGCCCACGGAGCAGATGAGCGCGAAGATGCGACCAAAGTCACGGGAGCCAAAGACGTCCATCACCAAAACGGTCAGAGCGGTGCCGGCGATGACGTACATGACGTCGTTAACACCGGCAGCAAGAATGCTGAGCGTCGAGTTGCCGCTGCTCATCATGAGCATGACAAAGGAGAGAATCGAGACGGCGAGCCAGCTCAGAATGGCCTTGGTGCTGCCAAACTTATCGCAAGTGGTACCGACGATCGGGTTGAGGAACAGGTCGAACAGCGATGCGGCGGAAACCATGAAGCCACCCACCATGGGGCTAAAGCCGACCTCGGCGGCATAGGTGGGGAACAGCTGGTTCATGCAGCAAGTAAGCTGAACGAGGCAGAGGAAGCCGATGCAGAAAAAGAATGCAGGCGACTTAATAGCGCGTGCGTAGCTAACGCCACGTGCACTATCCTCGGTCGTCTCCTCGGTCTCGGCGACCGTCTCGCCTTCGACATAGCCATAGGGCAGCATGCCCTTGTCCTGGGGCTTATAGCGGATAATCAGGATGGAAGCGGGAAGAATGAGCACGGCGGAGACGCCAGCGAGCACCAGATAACCAGTCCTCCAGCCAGCAGCCTCAATGACAGAGGTGATGACGGGACTCATGATGAGCATGTAAATCGAGTTCACTGCCCAAGCGAGACCAATTGCCAGGCCGCCAGATTTTTTGAACCACTGGTCAATAACATCGGACATGGCGACGCCGGTAGTGAAGGCGAAGCAAACGCCAATCAAAGCACCAGCTGCGATGAACATCCAGACTTCGGTGTAGAAGGCCATGCCTGCGCCAGCGGCGAGCAGAATAAGCTCGACGACGGGGAGCCAAAACTTGCCAACAACCTTGGGGATGAGTTTTCCGACAAACGGAAGAGCCGCTGCAAGACCAATGAGCGTTGCAGTGAAGTAATACGAGAAGATGGAGTAGTCAAATCCGAACTCCTCGCACACGGGCGCAACGAAGGAGCCAGCGATTACGCTATAGGATCCGGTCGTACCGGCAGACATGAGGCCGAGCGCGATCACGAGAACCCATGCGTAAACCTTGCTGCTCTTTAACTTTGCATTTTCCATTGATACAGCTCCTAGAGACCCAGAAGGGCGCACATAACGGCCTTAATGGTGTGCTGACGGTTCTCTGCCTCACGGAAGATGACCGACGCGTTGGCCTCAAAGCACTCGTCCGCAATCTCAAAGCCCTCGGTGATGATTTCACGATGCAGGTCGTTCTTGCACTGGTCGAGCAACATCTTGCCAACGCGGTGATTTGCGTTGTGAACAGAGGGGAGCTCGTGCATGCAGAAGATGTCGGGGTTGTTGGTGCGCTTGCACAGCTCACTGGTGACGCGATAGGGGTACAGGGACTCGGCGTCGCCAAGCCAAGAGTTGTAGTCGTCGGGGTCCAGAACCTCGTCGCCGCACTCGGGGTTGATGTAGCGCCACTCCTCGGTAACGATTACGTCGACACCGTCCAGAGCATCAAGGTCAGAGGTGATGGTGAAGGTCCTGTTAGGCGCGTACTTGGCGTAGCAGGCCTCAACCTCCTCGATCATTTCCTTGCACATCTGGTGACGGAGGTCGTCGGGGCCGATGGCGAGGAAGTCCATGTCGAGCATCGCGCACAGACGGCCATACCACACGGGGGCGCCGGCGCAGTTGCCAACGAAGGCCATCTTCTTGCCACGGCTCGTGCGCAGACCACCCCACTGCTCCTCCATCGTGAGAGCGTCAGCGAGCATCTGGGTCGGGTGATCGCCGAGGGTGAGGGCATTGATGACTGGAATATCGACCAAGTCGGCGACATCATAGAGGAACTGTTCGTCCTTTTGTGCACGATAGACAATGAGATCATACATGCCGTTGAAGACGCGCATGGCATCCTCGATGGTCTCGCAATCGCCCATGTGGGAGTTGGTCAGATAGGTGAAGCCCATGCCCAGGTCGTTGCAAGAGGTCTCAAAGGCGCAACGAGTGCGGGTCGAGCCCCACTCAAAGTTGGCGAGAACGTTCTTGCCGGGGAAGTAGCGCTGGTCGACACCGGACTTTTTCTGGGCCTTGAGGTTCCAGGCAAGATCGATGAGGTAACGGAAATCCTCAGAGGAAAGATCGTGGATGTTGAGGTAGTCGCGACCGCGAAGGCTGTTGTTCATGCCTATTTCCTTTCAATTGTTTGATGGGTAAGTGTCGAATGCGCCCCCGAGGGAAACACGGATATCCCTCGGGGACTGTAAATGTGGCGCTTGGATCAGGCAGCGCAAGTTTAAGAACTTGCTAGCAGCTGGCGGCCACGTCCTTGGTCCAGCAGTGCACGCCGCCGCCGGACAGGTTAAGCGCGAGAGAGTCGATCATGATGACCTTGCGATCGGGGAAGCAGCTCTCAAGAACCGCCTTGGCCTGCTCGTCCTTCTCCTTCACGACTTCGCTCATGCCTTCGTGGTAATAACGCTGGCCAAGAACGACGCCGTTGCAGATGAGGAAGTTGCAGTAGCTTGCTGCGGCATAAAAGTGAACGGGGCCTTCGGGCCAAGGGGTGCCATCCATGAACTTGCCGCCCATTTCGTCGATGAAGCCCTTATACAGCTCGTAGTCCTCGTCGCCGGGGGCGATGACAACCTCGATCGGCTCGGCAGTGGGCATGCGGACGATTTCGAAGGGCTTGCCCTCCCAGTCCGTCTCGGCGCGTAGAATCTCGTAGGCGGCGTCGATGCGACGACGCGATTCCGCGCCTGCCTTGCTCGAGGCGGCCTCCTCATCGGATACCTCGGCAAGAAGAATCTTGTTCGGGGTGATAAAGCGGCACATCTCATCGATGTGGGCGGCGAAGCTCATGCCGAAGACAGGAGTTCCATCTTCCTTCTCGTCGAGGATGCCCAGTCGATAGTCGTCGTCCTCAAGCATAGGCTGCGGCAGCCAGATAACCTTGTTGAGGTTGTAGATGCGCTTGTACTCGGCCTCCACTTCCTCTTTTGAGAACTCGGGATTGCGCTTGCGGCATTCCGTGTCCTCGATGGCGATCAGGGTGCCGTGACCGTCAAACTCGCGGTCGCCGCCCTCCGAAACCATTTCGGAATTGACGATATCGAAGCACCCGAGCGCAACCGCCATGTGAACAGCTGCCCTGCGTGCGGACTGGCACTCTGGGGAGTTCTTGTCCCACACGCCATAATAGGTCCAAGCGGGGTTGACCATATAGGAATGGCCTTCGTCGTAGACCATGATGCTGGGGCCGTTGTCGCGAACGTAGAAGTTGGAGTCTTCGAACTGCGTAATCTGGATACGGTCGAGATCCACCCCTTCTTCTTTAAGGCGCGAGCAGGCTTCCTCGTAGGAGCCGGGGGTGCCACAGTTGAGGTTGACCGTAACGTCGCCATACTCAAGCAAAGCTTTAATTACGCCAACGCAGGGCTGGCGATTATCGAAGCCCTCTGCGCGAATGTAATCGGGAAGCCATGTCACATAGACGTTGGAGCGTTTCTCAAACTCGCCCGGCATACGATAGTTCTCGTACATGGTTGGTCCTTCCGTCGGGTTTCCCGCAATGCTGTCCGGCCGCGACAATAGCGGGGTTACACCAGCTATAGTACTACTATACCTACCGTTCGGTAGGTGTTTTTGTATAATTACCATTCGCCTGTCGATACCTACCGTTCACCGTTTATAGTGGTCGTGTTTGGACACGAATTGATGTTCCGTTGCCATTCTTAATAATGTTGGCAATGCGGAAGTGATTTGCAATGGAGAAGTGAAGCGTGAGCACAAAGGGAAAAATATTGGACGCAATGTATGATCTTGTGGCAGAAGTCGGTTACGACAAGGCGTCCATTGGAAAAATCTGCGACCGTGTCGGTATATCCAAGCCATCGGTGTACTACTACTTTCCCTCTAAAGAGGATATTTTCACCACGCTCTTAGATAGTATGTTTCCGACTATCGACTATCAGCGCGACTACTCGCTAATAGTCGATAGGGACGGATTCAAGGCGGCGCTTATCGAGCTCGGCAATTCGGTTATAGGTGGCTATCGTAGTGATGAAAAGCGCCGTCGCGTGCTGGCCGAGGTCAGTATTCAGGCAAATCGAATCCCTGCAGTTCAGGAACGTCAGGCAACGGCGATCAACCGAACTATGGACGCGCTTAAAGACATCCTTCTCCATGGCCTAGAAATTGGCGCGTTTTCCGATGAAACAGACGTCATGCTGTACGTGCAGATTCTTTACACCGTACTTGAGGGAGCGAGCAATACCGTTGCCCAAGATGAAGACATCGATGAAAAGGCTGTTTGGGCAGGGATCGTCGAACTCATGTTTAAATAGGCGCGTAATAACAGAGGCACCTTGGCAAGCGCGATGCGACGACTTGCGAGGTCGCGGAATGGTTCGAAACCCGTGTTCGCGATGATTGCAAAAGTTGTTGAATAGAAATTGGGGCCGATTCCAGCTATGTTGGAATCGGCCCCAATTTCGTTTTAACTTGCGGAGACAAATGACAGGGCTGAAGGGCAGTTCGTTGGTCAGGTTATTTCGCGGTAGTCTTATTGAGGAGACCGGAAACTAAAGCAAATGTCGCAATCAGAAGGTTGCAGATGATACAGAAGACGAATACTCCTTGGAAAGACCCTGCCATACCGTAAACCTTCATCATGACTGGCATTCCGAAAGCTCCGACAACATAGCCCGCTGAGCAAATAATCGAATAGATCCTTCCAAAATCGCGTGATCCGAAGAGCGAGAGGAGAATCATCGGCATTGCAGTTCCAACGATGGCGAACATGACGTCGTTTACGCCGGCCGCGATGATGGAAACGGTCCCGTTGCTTCCGCCAAAGATGAGAAGTAGGAATGAAAGAATGCTGACTCCCGTCCATGCGACCGTTGCTTTAATAGCACCGAGCTTGTCGCATGTTTTGCCTACGAAGGGATTTAGGAAAATATCGGAGAGCGAAGCCGCCGAAACCATTAGGCTTCCCACGATGGGATTGAAGCCGACCTCGCTTGCATAGGTCGGGAACAGCTGGTTCATGCAGCAGGTGAGTTGCGCCACGCAGAGCAGAAGGGCGCAGAGAATAAAAGATGGCGTTTTCGCGGCATCGCGGAGCGCCATGCCCGAAGAGACATCTTCCTTTTCATCGGCGCTGTAGCTCTCATGGGTTTCGGAGGTAGTCTCTCCGTACGGAAGCATATTGCGATCAGAAGGCTTAAGGCGAATGATAAATGCGCTTGTGGGCAATATCATGGCTGCAGAAACGGCCGCAAGTACGATGTAACCCGTACGCCAGCCTTCCTGCTCGATGACCAGTGTAATGACAGGACTCAATAGCAGCGTGCAGAGAGAATTAACGCCCCACGCAAGGCCGATGGCAAGACCAGACGATTTACTGAACCATTGGTCAATGACATCGGACATGCAGACACCCGTTATGAACGAAAAGCAGATGCCGATCACTGCGGCGGAGACGATGAACATCCAGACCTCGGTGTAGAACGCCATTGCGGCGCCGGCGGCAATAAGGACGAGTTCAACGCAAATATGCCATGGTTTGCCGATTACTTTTGGAATGAAACGACTCAAAAGCGGAAGCCCAAGCGCAAGGCCAAGAAGAATCGCGGTGAAATAGAAAGAGAAAGAAGTGTAGTCAAAGCCCAGGTCTTCACATACAGGAGCGATGAATGAGCCGGCAATGATGCTGTAGGTGCCGGTTGTTCCCGCAGACATTAAACCGAGCGCAATAACGACAATCCAAGCAAATGCGCCGCTCTCACGGGGGCGGTCCTTTTCGGCTGGTGCGATGAGAGTCATGGTTACTCCGTTTCTATCGGCAATGCAACCTATATGCCTACCGATAGGTATATAAAGATGGAGATTCTTCGTCAAGTGTTAAGCGGGGAGCGGGGACCCTTAACGTGCCGAACGGTAATTGGGCCCCCAATGCGACAAAGGGACTGTCCCTTTGTCGCATTATTCGGAGCGCAGGGCCTCCACGGGATCCTTCTTGGATGCGCTGCGGGCCGGCAGCAGGCCGGCAACGACCGTCAGCAGCACCGAAATTACAATGAGCATCAGCGCGTCTTGAACGGGCAGGCTCATCAGGTTGGGCACCTGCTTGGCCGCAAGCGCCCAGGCATTAACCGGAAAGCTCACGGCCACCACGACGACAATGGCAAAGACGCCGGCAATGAGGCCTTCGATAAAGGTCTCGGCATTGAATACGTTGGCCACGTTGCGCTTTGACGCGCCGATCGCGCGCAGGATGCCAATCTCCTTTTTGCGCTCCAGCACGCTGATGTAGGTGATGATGCCGATCATGATGGAGCTCACCACCAAACTGATACTCACGAATGCGATGAGCACCAAGCTGATAGTATTCACGATGTCGGTCACCGAACCCATGATGATGCCCATGTAGTCGGTATACGAGATTGCCTGCTCATCGTGACCAGCGGCTTTGACCTGCTTGTTGTACGCATCGATATAATCGAGCACGCGCTCCTTGGCCTCAAAGTCGCGCGGGAAAATCTTGACCGAAATGGGGTCCGCCTCGTCCGCATAGCCCAACGTGGTCAGATTGTTGTCGTAGGTGAGCTTCGACGCCTTGGCATAGCTCATCATGAGCGAACTCAGGTCCTCAGCGTCCATGTTAAAGTGGATAGCGCGAGCAAAGGCGTTTGCATCCACGCGCATGGCGCTCGCCAAGTTGGCAAAACTCGAAGACATCTGCGTCGCCATTTGGTCCATGAGCCCTGCCGCACCCGCCTTGAGCTGGGTTGATACCGTCGTCGCAATCTGCTCGCTGACCGCCTTCATCACCTGATCCATAGACTGCTGCAAATACGGAGCCAGCTGCTTTTGCACATAGTCGCCCATCACCTGCTGCAGACGCTCGGCCAGGGCATCGCCGCCGAGTGCCCTGAGCTGAGCCAGGTATTGCTGGGCGTCGGCATCATGCTCAAGATACGTCGAGAATGCGGCAGCAAGCTTTGACGCGTCCTTAAGGTCTTCGGGCGACAGCGCCTTAAACTGATCGGACTGCATAAAGCCCTCAAACAGCTGATTGGCAAGCGTTCCCACCTGCTGCATTTGCTCGGGCGTGAGCTCCAGACCGTCAAAGATGCCCGAGAAATCCGGAGCCGGCGCCTTGGCCATGATGTCACTAAAGTCGATGTCTCGCCCAACACCCGAAAGGTCAATATCCAGCCCGGACAAATCAAGGCTAGAAAGGTCCATGCCGCCGGCCGCACCCGAGAGCGCAGATGCATCGAACGAGAACGCGCTCTTCAGCGCCGCCTCGTCCACACTGAACATGCTGCTCAGATCCACGCCTTGCTTGGCCTCGCTCTGCAGCTCGTCGAAGGTTTTGCCCGTAAAGACATCCGTCTCGGGGTGGGCAAGCTGCTCCTGCACAATCTGCGAATCGGCGGCGCGCTTCATAAGCTGGCAAGTCAGCGCATGCGTATAGGCAATGCCCGGAGTCAATGCGCTCGCGTTGGCCGTCTCGTTGGGTCGCACCACGCCCACAATGCGCACGTCAATACCGTCGGCAACCTTGGCGGCCATAAAGTCGGCGTCGCCAGACATGTCGGTCCACATGCCGGTCTCTTCGTTTTTGCGATAGGCATCGGCCGGCGACAACACCTTAAATGTCGTGGACAGCGCATCGTCGTAGGTAAAGTCGGTGCCGGTCTCGGGCGTCTCGACCTTGCCGTCGGCCGTCATGGCGCTGTTGACCAGGTCGTTGAGCTCATCGATATCCAGCGCGCCGATGCTATAGAGCGTATAGTCGCCCACCGTGCCGCGGTCCGAAAGCACCATCACGGCTTCGTTGGCGGACGTGGGCCAATGGCCGGCAACGACATCGTATTGGCTGTCGAGCAGGCTCTGGTCGTCAATCATCTCGTTAAAGACCGAGGTCCCCATGGAATCCATGCTCACCGTTGCCGCCGAGCTTGCGCCTCCGCTCATGGCCTCGGTCATAGCGTTGGGAACAAGCCGAACGGGCCTCTCGTCGCCCTTGCTCAAACGATAGACAACCGGCGTCACGCCGTAGCCGTACTGGATAGCGTTGACCTCTTTGTCGATACCGTCACCGCCGCCGTCAAGCCATGCCTTAAAGCTCGTCATATCGTTAGATTTAACGCTTGCGAACATATCCTTTACGGCCGTGACCACGGGAATCTTATCCGTTCCCTTAGCCTTGCCACCGGTAGCGTCATCGGACGAGGCCTCGCCCTTGGATACCTCCTCATCGGTAGCCCCCTGTCCGCCCATCATGGACGACAGGTCGTAATCTTGTTTGGAAATCGTAAGCGGGTAGCTTGAGAGCGTGTCCTCCTCGACCTTTTTGATGTAGCCGTTTACGCCGTTGGAGAGCGCCAGAATCGCTGCGATACCAATAATGCCAATCGAACCTGCGAAGGCAGTCATGGCCGTACGGCCCTTCTTGGTCATGAGGTTTCGGGCAGAAAGCCCCAGCGCCGTCACAAAGCTCATCGAGGTTTTGCGCGTGGGCTTGGCCTCGCGACGCGCGGCCTCGGTAGCATCAAAGGGATCTGAATCGTCGGTGATCTTGCCGTCCGCCAGGGTGACAATGCGCGTGGCGTACCTGTATGCCAACTCGGGATTGTGCGTGACCATGATGACCAAACGATCGCGCGCAACATCCTTGAGCAAATCCATGACCTGTACGGATGTCGTTGAGTCCAAGGCGCCGGTCGGCTCGTCAGCCAGCACAATCTCGGGATCGTTGATCAGGGCGCGGGCAATAGCCACGCGCTGCATCTGGCCACCCGATAGCTGGCTCGGGCGCTTGTTAACGTGCTTGCCCAGGCCAACTGCCTCAAGCGCCTTGCGCGCACGCTGGCGGCGCTCAGCACGCCCCACGCCCGTGAGCGTAAGCGCCAGCTCCACGTTTTCCAAAATGGTCTGATGCGGAATGAGGTTATAGCTCTGGAACACAAAGCCGATGCGATTGTTACGATAGGCGTCCCAATCGCGGTCGCTGAAGTCCTTGGTCGAGATGCCATCGATCAGCAGATCGCCAGAATCGAAATGGTCGAGTCCACCAATGACGTTGAGCATCGTAGTTTTACCCGAACCCGAGGGACCCAGGATGGCTACAAACTCGTTATCGCGAAAAGACAGGCTTACGCTGTCGAGCGCTACCTGCGTAAACGACTGCGTAACGTACCTTTTGCAAATATCTCTGAGATCCAGCATGGACGGCAACCTCTCCCCCGCCGTTCGCATCCAACGCGTTTGACCTACTCTATCAGCTTTTTTGCCGGTACCAGCAAGGAATGTAACGAACAAAAATGTAACGAACAAAAAACGGGACGGCACGCCGCATGGCGCACCATCCCGCACATAACATCGAAGGTGTGACAAAGGGACTGCCCCTTTGTCACACCTTTGTCGCATTCGAACCTACTGTTCGCTCTTCGCGAGTGCCTGATCGATCAGTTTGTTGAGCGCCTCGCGCTGCTCAGCAGAGTTGATACCGCCCATGATCGGCTCTCCCACGATGTTGCCGTTCTGGTCGATCACATAGGTGGTCGGGAACGAGTACAGGTTGGAGGTGAACTTTCCGGCCTCGCTGTCCGACTTAAACCAGATGTTTTTATACGTCACGCCCTTCTTGGAAAGCACGTCCTTGGCATCGGCCACCTCGTCTTTTTTGCCGTCGAGCGTAAAGGAATTAACGCCCACGACCTGGCCGCCCTTCTCGGCAAGCTCCTTGTTGAGCTTCTCCAGATCGCCCAGCTCTCCCACGCACGGCTTGCAGGTGGTAAACCAGAAGTTCATGACGGTGACCTTGTTCTTGGAGAACAGCTCGTCGCTGTTTACATCGTTGCCGTCCAAGTCCTTGCCCTTAAAGCTGGGGAACTTCGTCTCCCCGCTCTCGCCGTTGGTCATGCCTGCGGTCGAGGCATCGACGCTCTCCCCCTCGCCGGGCGTGCTGCCACATCCGGGGAACTCCTTCTCCAGCGCCATGAGCTTTTCCTCGATCTCCTTGACCTGCTGCGCGCCGGCCTTGAGCGTCTTGAGCTCGTCAGCCGTAAACTGATCCTTGGCGCCGTCGATAGTCTTGAGCAGGAAATCGCCGTAATTGCTACCGTCCTCAATCATTGCCGAGTCTTTATTTGCCGCATTGAATACCTTTTCCCATAGGGCGTTATCGCTCGCAAAGATCTCGTTTTCCTTTTGCAGCAGCTGCTGGTACAGCTCGGCCGCCTCCTCGGCGCTCGACGGCTTTTGCGCTATGAGCTCGGCAATCTGCGCATCGCCGCTCGTGGCATCCTTCACGTCGCCCTTGGGCGCAGAGCACGCCGCGAGGGTCAGCGCCAGCACGGGCAGCATCAACAGGGCCGCAATTCTTGACAGTTTCATGGTTCCTCCGTTATATCGAAGCTTATATAGGTACCTATTTGTTTTCGCTGGCTTGCGCGGGCTGCGCGGGTTTGTCGCCCGTCACACCCAGCCCGTAGCGAAAGCTAATAGCATCGACGGGGCACGCGCTCACGCATTTGCCGCAACGAATACACTCGGCATGGTCGGGCGTACGCGTAACGTCCACGTCCATCTGGCACACCCTGGCGCACTTGCCGCACGAAACGCATTTGCACTGGTCAACCTGGATCCCCAGCAACGACACCTTGTTCATGAGCGCATAAAACGCACCGAGGGGGCAAATCCATTTGCAGAAGGGGCGGTAGAACAGCACGCTCAGCACTGCAACCACAATGAGAATCGCGAGCTTCCAGGTAAAGAGCTTTCCCAGCGCGGAGCGGATTCCCGTATTCATGATGGACAGCGGAATCGCGCCCTCGAGCACACCCTGCGGGCAGATGTACTTGCAAAAGAACGGGTCGCCCATACCCACATCGTTAACCACCAAGACGGGCAGCAGCACCACGGCAAACAGCAGTACGGCGTACTTGATGTACGTGAGCGGCTTGAGCTTTTTCGTGGAGAGCTTTTTGCTGGGAATCTTATGCAGAAGCTCTTGCAGCCATCCAAACGGGCACAAAAAGCCGCATACAAAACGTCCCAGCAGCACGCCGATCAGAATGAGTGTTCCGGTGACGTAATACGAAAAGCTGAACTTAGACGATCCCACCACCGACTGAAACGACCCGATGGGGCATGCACCCGAAGCCGCCGGACACGAGTAGCAGTTGAGTCCCGGTACGCAGACGGCTTTGCCCGCCCCCTGGTAGATGCCCCCCTTGGCAAAGTTAGGCAGGTGAATATTGGTCGCAAGCGTCGCCGCCGCCTGAATCAATCCGCGGAATCTCGCCAAAAGATGCGATGCAGTGTTTTTTCTTTTATCCAATTCCGATACACTCCAAGCACAGCTTGATTGCCTTGGCCAGCACGGCATCTGCCTCGCCGCGCATAACGCCAAAGCACACCATGGCTACCCCAACGATCAGCAAAGCCACCTGCGCCACAGGCTTAATCGCTTTGAACAATCTGACCACTCCTTTCGTTTCGCGACCCATTGGACCATACCGACTATAAAATCCGTGTTAAGCGTGAATGACTATGCAAGGAGAACGTTATGCGCATCTTGGTCGTCGAGGACGAGCGGGCGCTGTGCGATGCGATCGCACGCAGCCTGCGCAACTTGGCCTATAGCGTCGACTGCTGCTACGACGGGCAGCAGGCCCTCGATCTGCTCGATATCGAGACCTTTGATCTTGTCGTGCTCGACCTCAATCTCCCCCATGTCGACGGCATGACCGTGCTCAGGCAACTCAGAATTACCGATTGCGAGACCAAGGTGCTCGTGCTGTCGGCACGCGGCGAGGTCGCCGACAAGGTAGCGGGACTCGATGCGGGTGCCAACGACTACCTCACCAAGCCGTTCCATCTTGACGAGCTGGCAGCACGTATCCGCAGCCTCACGCTCAGGCGCTTTACGCAAAGCGACGTCATCCTGACCTGCGGACCGCTGAACTTTGACACTAAAGCACGCGCCGCCTCCGTAGGCGACGAGGTTCTATCCCTCACGCGCAAGGAGACCGGCATCTTGGAATACCTGATGCTTAACCAGGGGCGGCCGGTGAGCCAAGAGGAGCTCATCGACCACGTATGGGATAGCAGTGTCAACAGCTTTAGCAACGCGACCCGCGTACACATCTCGTCACTGCGCAAAAAGCTGCGCGGCGCGTTGGGACACGACCCCATCCGCAACCGAATCGGCGAAGGCTACGTTATGGAGGACGGCGAATGAAGCGACTGTCCCTGCAGTGGCGCATCACGTTGATGACAGCTCTGCTGATATGTTCAACCTGCGTACTTATGAATTGCCTGGTTGGCTACTCCGGCATGCGCTACATGGACTCGATTGGTGAGAAGGTATCGGCGCATAGCGAGGTGGAGGCGGCCTCGCCCAGCTCATTTGACCCGACAAACAAAGAGCTCGACGACGCGCTGACCATCGTCGTGAACGACGCCCAGGAATCGTTTGGCGCGACGAGCTGGTATATAACCGCGGCGGTAACGCTGCTCGGCGGCGTGCTGGCCTACTTTGTAAGCGGGCGTGCGCTGCGACCGCTGCGCTTCTTTGCGACGCAAGTCGAGAGCGTGCGGCCCGACAACCTCGCCGACACAAAAATCAGCGAGGACGTGCCCTCTGAACTCAGGCGCTGCAGCGCGTCGTTTAACGACATGATTGCCCGCCTTGACGAGGGATTTTCCGCACAAAGACAGTTTACGGGCAATGCGGCGCACGAGCTGCGCACGCCGCTTGCGCTCATGCAGGCCCAGGTTGAGCTGTTTTGCGCCGAGCACCCCGACGCCGACGCCGATACAGCGAGTCTGCTCCGGCTGCTGCAGGAGCAGACCGAGCGAATGACGCATATGACAAAGACCCTGCTCGAGATGAGCGAGCTGCGCAGTGTTCCCTGCAACGATGCGATTGGCCTGGCGCCGATGATCGAAGAAGTGCTCACCGACCTGGCGCCCCTTGCCGAGCAAAAAGACATCACGCTTACAAGTGAGGGCGACGCGCAAACGATCGGCAGCGACACGCTGATCTATCGATTGCTGTTCAACTTGACCGAAAACGCCATACGCTATAGCGCGCCCAACTCGACCGTGCAAATCAACGCCTGCGCCGAAGGCGACCGCGTGCTGCTACGCGTGCGCGACCAGGGACCGGGCATTCCCGAGCAATACCAGACGAGCATCTTCCAGCCCTTCTTTCGCGTCGACAAATCGCGCAGCAGGGCATATGGCGGCGTGGGGCTGGGGCTTGCGTTGGTCTGGGAGATCGCCGCACTTCACGGCGGCTCCATCGAGGTCGAAAAGAGCTCGGAGCGCGGAACGACTATGCTCGTAACCCTTCCTGCACACAACATCGAAGATGTGACAAAGGGACTGTCCCTTTGTCACATCTGTTAGTTCGCAGGATACGTAAGGCCCAAGATGTACGAAATTGAGCGAAACGCCAGCAAAAAGCCCCCGCTTCCAAACGGAAACGGGGGCTAGGTGAGTTAGCTTACTCCCACTCGACCGTGCCGACGGGCTTCGGCGTGAGGTCGTAGCAAACGCGGCAAATACCGGGAACCTCGGCGGTGACGCGAGCGGTAATACGCTTGAGCAGCGCCCAGTCGAGCTCGGGCACCTCGGCGGTCATGACGTCAACGGTGTTGATGCAGCGGATGATGCAGGGCCAGTCGTAGGCGCGCTTACCCTCGCGCACGCCGGTGGCGCGGAAGTCGGGCACGACGGCAAAATACTGCCAGATGGTCAGACCTGCCTTGTCAATCTCCTCGCGCACGATGGCGTCGGCTTCGCGCAGCGCCTCAAGACGGTCGCGGGTGATGGCGCCAAGGCAGCGAACGCCCAAGCCGGGACCGGGGAACGGTTGGCGCTCAACCATGTTCTCAGGCAGGCCGAGCTCGCGACCCACGACGCGGACCTCGTCCTTGTACAGCAGTTTGACGGGCTCGCAGAGCTCAAACTGCAGATCCTCGGGCAGACCGCCCACGTTGTGGTGAGCCTTCACGCCGTCTTGGGACTCCAGGATGTCGGGATAGATGGTGCCCTGGGCGAGGAAGCTGACCTCGTCGCCAACCTTGCGGGCCTCCTCCTCGAACACGCGGATAAACTCGGCACCGATGATCTTGCGCTTGGCCTCGGGCTCCTCGACGTCCACGAGCTTATCCAGGAAGCGATCGGTCGCGTCCACATAGACCAGGTTAGCGTCCATCTGGTTCTTGAAGACGTCGATGACCTGTTCGCTCTCACCCTTGCGCATCAGGCCGTGGTTCACATGCACGCAAATGAGCTGCTTGCCGATGGCCTTGATGAGCAGGGCCGCGACAACCGAACTGTCGACGCCGCCGGAAAGAGCCAGCAGGACCTTCTTGTCGCCGATCTGCTCGCGGATTGCAGCGACCTGCTCTTCGATGAACGCCTGGGCAAGTTCGGGAGTGGTGATACGTACCATGTCGTCGGGACGCTTGTTGGGATCCATGCAGAGCTCCTTCTCGGTTCGATGGAAATGCGCCGCGCGTATGCAGACGCACCGTCATATGACCTCATTATATGCAGAACGAGATGCGTTTCCCATCGCTGCGACAGAGCTTTTTGCAGGGGCGGCAGTTTTTCTATATCCCAAGGTCAGCTAGACTTCGGTAGCCACCTTAGGAGCATCTCCAATAGACTCTTCCTTTATACGTTCGGCACAATCGTAGGCGATACCCACAAATTCCAGTCCCGAGCAACAAGAGTACAATTGCTGCTAGTGTTGCCAGCTGTTGGGAGATGGAAGATGGACTGCGATGGCTACCCATGCGTTCCCATGCCGTTGATGTGCACCGCCTTTGTGCCGGGGCAGATTGACGCTGCGGTTGCAGGCATTTCCGACCCCGATTCACGCGCCATCGCCACGGCAGAAGCGCTGTACTTTCGCGGACAGGCCGCACTCGCCGCCAAGACGGCGCACCCCTATCTTGACGTCACCGATCCCGCGCTGCGCTATTCCGCATGCTTTATCTGCGGATACGCCAGTCTGTCGCTCAACCGTATCGCCGACGCCCGCCGGTGCCTTGCGGGCATCCTCGATACGCCGGCCGACGAGGAATCGCCCGCCGTCCACGCCACGCATATCCTGTTCGCCTCGGCCGCGAGCGTCCTGCTGCACTTGCCTTCCCCGTATTCTGCCGAAGAGTTTTATCCACTTGCGGCGCACCTACCCGAAGGCCTGCGACTGTTCGCCAGCTACGTGATGGCGCACGCCTTGTATCTGCGCGGCGAATACGGCCGCAGCCTGGGCATGGCGGAAAACGCCCTAATTATGAAACAGGGAAGCTATCCCATCTCGGAACTGTTCCTGCACCTGGCAGCTTCCATGGCATGCATGAGCCTCAAGGACATCGACGCCGCAAAAGCGCATTTTGGAGCCGCTTGGGACATTGCGCGCCCCGACGGCCTTATCGAGCTCATTGGCGAGCACCACGGCCTTTTGCAGGGGCTCATCGAGGCATGCCTAAAAACGCAATACCCTGACGACTTCGCATGCATCATCGAGATCACGTACCGCTTCAGCTACGGCTGGCGGCGCATCCACAACCCCGATTCGGGCGAGGACGTTGCCGGCGATTTAACGACCACGGAATTCACCATGGCCATGCTCGCCTGTCGTGGGTGGACCAACGCCGAAATCGCACGCCATATGGGAGTATCGCCGGGCACCGTCAAAAACCGCCTATCCGGTGTATACGCAAAGCTTGGCATCGGCACACGTGCCGAGCTGGTCGCGCATATGTTGCGTTAGCGACCGGGCTGCCAAGCACATCGAACGCGTTCCGGAACCCGGCGCTTCGCTCGATCAATTTGGACATTTTGACCCTTGAATGGCACTACCGCCACGGGGCGTCTTCTCGCAAAATTGGATTATTTCCACCGATATTTGCGGGATGGGAGCCCAAGATGCTTGATCGCCGTTCGTTACTTGTCGCCGGAGCGTCCTCGTTAGCGAGCATTATGTTGCCGCGCGTGCCGGGAAGCGAAAACGCCTTCATATTGCCGTTCGCACCCACCGAAGCCTATGCCGATGAAAAAGACCCCTTCAGGGTGCTCGTTCTCTCGCGCACCATGTTCGGTGTGGTCGTGGTCGACGTCGCCAACAAGAATATGCCCATCAAGGGAGCGCAGGTCACGCTCACGTCGCGCTATGCCGCAGGCAAGCAGCTCACCGCCACTACCGATGACGAAGGCACGGCCATCTTTGAGGTCGCGCCGCTTTCGGAAGGCTACGTAGACGAGGCGACGCTTCTCGACGCGTACGACTTTAACGGCGGCATCTCCATTAGCATGGCGGGCTACCGCGATGTCGAGATTCCCCTTGCGCGTATCCAGGGCGGCACCGCCATAACCGCGCCCACGCGTCCGCTTTCCGACGGCGAGCCGTACTTTCGCCAGCTCACATTCGACGAATGGGACATCCAATACGCTGAAGCCACGTTCATGGCATTGCCGAAGAACGACACGGCAAACGAGCAGCCCGATACGCACGCCTTTACCGTGCAGGCACATCTGCCACAGGGTGGACAGGCAACGCTGCGCATCAACAAAGTGACGCCTGCCGCGGGCAGCTCGCCCGAAACCGTCACGCAGATCGGTCAGATCAAGGCCAGCGCATCGGGTTCGGATAATCTGGCAACGTTCACACTCGAAGACAAGTTCCTCGATGCAGCATCGGGCCTTCTGGAAGAAGGATGCAAGCTGCGCTTTGTCCTCGACTACCAGGGCAAGACCTATACACTCTCCTCCCCCATGGCCGTTGTCACCGCGCCGGCCGCCAAGTCGGAATCGGGCTCGACCACCATCATTCCCACCACTATGGACCAAGAGATCACTCCGTTTGATTTCCCAGCGGCGTTTCCCGGCATCGGCGGCAACAAGTTCACCTGCTGGATGCCCTCGTTCCCCATTCTGTTCGATTTCTCGTTTGCCGGGTACGTACTGTTTGGCGGAGGATACAAACCAGCCAGCTATATGAACGATTCGGGCAATCCGGATCCGGAGTACTGGAAGAAGTCACCGCGCGAGTCGGGCGCCAAGCAGGCAAACCGCTACCTCGACGAGATGGAGGGGAAGTGGAATCAGTACAAGAGCATGAGTGCCGGTTCGGGTACCGATCCAAGGAACACCAAGCTCCTTCGCCACCATTGCACGCCGCTGTTCACGATGGATATCGCCACACAGCTGTACGGCTCGCTCGCCTACGATTGGGTGGGCAAAACCTGGGGTGACAACAACGATCCCGCATACGGCAATATTAAGGCTCTCTTCCAGGTAAGAACCGACCTCAACTGGACCGAACAGTTCACCTTGGGACCAGTACCCTTTTTCCTAAACGTCAACCCCTGGGTGCTGGCGAAGCTGGCGCTCGCCGTGGGTGCCCATACGCACGGCAGCGGCGCGGCGTTTTTCAAGAACATTTCGCTCGACTATTCCAACACGTCGGGCTCTTTCACCATCCAGATCGGGCTTGCCGTCACCTTTGGAGCCGGCGTTGCAGGCGTCGCCTCGTCTGCCGTGCGCGGCGCCGCATCCCTCACGTTGTTCATTGGGTACGAGAAGGCGGATGGACACCAGCTTCCGCGACTGCGCGTAGGTGCAGACGTCGATGTCGATGTGATACTCCAGTTCGTCATGTTCAAGTGGACCACCAAAGCTTGGTCGGGATCGTGGCCCACACTCCTCGATTCGTGGAATATGTCGGTGAACAACGGCGACCAGTATGTACTCCAGCGCTCTGAACTCGCATTGGGCGGAAATACGCCTTACACGCTGGATGCCTGCTTCGGCACGCCCGGCGACATCAAGGCGGGCGGCGTGCCGCAATTTATCGCATCGGCCACCATCGTCACCAACGCCGAGCTGCTCGCACGCGCCGAGGTTAATGCCACTGCCGCAAACGTTGCGCCTGTCGTGCGCGATTGGGATCAAGCGGTCACGCGCATTGAGCTCGAGGCAGACGCGGAGAGCGACGACACGGGACAGGTTGAGCATTTCGTCCACGCACTGATGGAAAACGACGAAAACGCAGCGCCGATGTATGAGTATACCTACATCGTTCAGGCGACGAACGCCGTTGCGGACCCCAACGCCAATTCTGCCGGCGTGTCGGAGGACGAGCGTGGCGGTATCAAACCCTCGAGCGACAGTGTGCTGTTTTCCGGCGTGCTCAGCGAAGCTCACATGAGGCTAACGATGATCGCCGGCGTGGAGTGCCTATTCCGTATCGCCTCGGTGCGCTACGGCGACAATGGCCGCTCGCGCCTGGTAGTGCACACAAAGGCAAACGACACGTGGTCTGCCCCCACGCCCGTGGACTTCCCCCTTGGGTTTGGCGAGGGCGACGTGGAGCGCAACGGCATATACGATTACGACTTCGACGTGGTGGAATATACGGACGGGAGGGGAAACCGGGACGCCTACGTGCTGCTGGTCTCGGGCGAGCGCCCCGACGGCGACAACACCCTTTTCGATACGGCAAGCACAGCCGGCATACTGTCCGTCGTGTGCCTGCGCATAAGTAATGACGAGATCCGCGTGGTGTCGCATACGTCATGGCGCAGCATCTCGCGCGGCCGCCTGCAAGAGGATGGCTACCATTGCCTGCAGTGCCCGCGTATCACGGTGGGCAAGACGCTGGTCGACGGACGTCTGTCGGGCGCCTACCTCCACCGCCGCGGAACCACCGCAGAAAAGGCGCTCGGCAGCGAGGCTGAGGTTGCGCTGGAATGTTTCACCCTGTGGTCGGACGTTTCGGGCGACAGCCTCACGTTCCGTCAGGTTCTCCGCTTTCCGCAAGCACCGTCGAGCATCGAGCTGGGCGCGCCCGAAACTATCAACGGCAAAATGGTGGTGCCCGTTGCGTACGAGACCGCAGACGGTTGCGGCTGCGCATCGTACGCCGTGATCGGCCAGTCCATTGCGGGCTGGGGCGTTATGTCACCAGACGCCACGGTACCCCGTGCGATGCCGTGGCCACAACATTCGGGCTTTTTGGCAACCGTCAACGAGCAACTGCAGCATATTACTTGGACGCGAGGCGCATCGGCATTTGCAACGCAGCCCGTGGGTGCCGCAGGCTGTGGCCCGGCATCGTTTAGCGTAAGCAACAACGGCAGGTGCGTGCTCTATGTGGAGAACACCGATGGCAAGGTTGGACAAACCTACGACGAAGAAGGCAACCCGGTAGCAGTGATGGGCAAGCACTTCCGCATCTTCGCCAGCACCTTGGCACGCGATTTGTTCACGGAGCCGTTCGTGATGTGCGAGCTGGACCATCCCGTCGATCAGATAACGACTTTTTTGACGTCGGGAGGCATGCTCTCCGCGCTCGCCACGCACATTGTGAGCGCGGAGCAGAGCGAGGCAGAGCTGCACGGCATCGAAGTACCCTTGGTGGCATGTGCCACTCCGACGGGCGCGGTTGCCACCTCGGGCGCAGTGGTGCCCGGAGCAGCAGGCGAATCCTTCATGGTCACGGTGCGAAACGACGGCAACACCTTGCTGACCGCCGGCACGATCGATCTGTATCGAGAGGGCTCCAGCCAGCCGTTCTCCAGCGCATCCATCGAATTCGGAGTGAACGCACGTATGGCATCGATCTACGATCCAGAGCTTGCCGAGGACGCTTCGGCCAACGACATGGCACACGTGAAGTACGCACTCGAGACGCTGGGCGAACATTTTGCGACGCACCCGCTGGTAGCCGACAACGGCAACGCCGTGCTGGCACCGGGTTGCACGGCACAGTTCCGCATGAGCTTCGCCATCCCCGAGAGTTGGAGCGACGAAGTGGGCAAACGCGTAACGCTGTATGCGAAGGCGCGTGACCTGGTGGCGCTCGATCCCGTAACGCTCGAGGAAATTCGACCGGGTGCAAACTCGGCGCTGGATGCCGTATTGCACGAGCTTCATGTGCCCGACGCGGCATGCGAGCGCTCAGAAGTTCAGGTCGGCGTCTGCGACAGCGCGGATACGACAGGACTTCACGACGCCCCGATGACAGCGGGCGGCGATGGTGGCTCGAGTGGCGGCGGCGCTGACGAGGGCGGCGGCTCCGGCGGAAGCAGCTCCGGCAGCGGCAAGGACCACGGCAATAACAAGCGCTCCGGAAAAGCGGGCGCGCTTGCGGGCACGGGCGATGTCAACGCTCCCCTTACGGCAGCCGCCGCAGCGCTCGCCGTGGCAGGCGCCGGCCTCGTCGCCTACAGCGCCCGCCGCACGGCGCTCGAAAAAGACACCGCCTATGAGGACAATTCGGATAGGCCTCGCTAGCTCCTAGTTACTTTTGTGAGAGGCGCCGACTCGGCTCATCGAACATCAAAATGGGCTGGTTCTGGATACCCAGAGCCGGCCCATTACGCATTAAATGTCGTCTGAGGAGTCGAGTTCTGCCTCGAGCTTGGCACGGCGTCTTTTCGCCGTGAAAAACGTTGCGCACAGGACAGCAAACGTGGCCGCGAAAATCGTCGCACCGCAGAACACGCCCGTGGCCAGGTTCGCCAACCAAAAGACGCTTTCGAGCGGTACGATCTGCGCCTCAGCGATACAGCGCATTGCGGCAATAACAAGCGCGAACGCGGCGCCGCTAAGACCGCTGACAAGCAGGAAATATCCAACAGGAAGATGCTCGGTTTGCCCAAAACGATTGGTATCGACATAGCCCTTCCGCGTTTGCAGTCCTGCGCAAATCAACATCACGAGAACGAGCCACAAATACATGGCTGCCTCGAACGGCGTTGCAAAGCCATGCGGCATTTCACTAGCGTCGCTGTGAACCCACGCAACCTGTCGAGCTATAAACTGGTAGAAAAAGATCATCAACATGCCAAACGAAAGCAGCACGAAACCAATCTTGTAGATCTTCGCGCTCTCAGCCTCCAGGCGCTCATCCTTTGGACCGGCATATTCACGCCACTTTTGCACGAGTTTTAAATCTTCAAATTTCATAGCGAACTCCTAAAGAGCGTCAGGGTCGACGTTGCTCTCGTCTTCCCAAAACAAGTCGTTCAACGTAACGCGTAGCGCTTTACAGATTGCCACGCACAAATTGAGCGTGGGGTTGTAGCCGCCCGCCTCGATAAGGCCGATGGTTTGGCGCGTAACGCCCACGGCTTGGGCTAAGTCAGCTTGCGAAAGGCCAGCCGCCGCGCGTGCCGCCTTCATGCGTAGGTTCTTTTTGCCCGGCATGGAGTTCCTTTCGTAAATGTGGACAGATATCCGTTGCAACATGACAGAAATATATTGCATCCTTCACAAGATGTCAACTATATCTGTCATTATGGAAACCATGTTCGCCATCGCCATGTGGACATAACAATCTCGATTCGCTATTCAAACTTACTCGGACAGAACCGACTCGGTTTTGTCCGAGTAAACGTGATTGATAGTCGATCGCTGTGCCCGCTCGTGCAATCAGCATCATTCGATTTTGTTTAGTAAAACTAGGTCCCTATTAAATAAAATTCGTTTGTATCCAAATTTGTTTAACAATGCCGCGTTACCACTAAACACTATACCCGTTAATCCGAACGATTGTTCGATGGATTTCGTGTTGGGTGGAATCGTCTGTGGGCTGGGCTATGCTACCTTGACTATCTATATGACTTAAACGCAGCAAAGGAGCATCGAGAGAGCGAGCATGGCAAAAAACACCGCAAACTATGGTAACGACAGTATTCGTCAGCTCAAGGACGAGGAACGCGTACGCCTGCGCCCCGCCGTTATTTTTGGCTCGGACGGGCTCGACGGCTGCGCGCATGCCGCCTTCGAGATCCTGTCCAACGCCGTTGACGAGGCGCGCCAGGGCTACGGCAAGCTCATCACCCTTACCGCCTTTCGCGATGGCTCCATTCAGGTAGAGGACAATGGCCGCGGCTGCCCGCTCGACTGGAACCCTTCCGAGAAGCGCTTTAACTGGGAGCTCGTCTTTTGCGAGCTCTACGCCGGCGGCAAATACAACAACAACCAGGGCGGCGACTACGACTTCTCGCTCGGCACCAACGGCCTGGGCTCGTGCGCGACCCAGTACGCTTCCGAGTACATGGACGTCACCGTTTGGCGCGACGGTAACAAGTACTCTCTGCACTTTAAGAAAGGCAAGGTCGTCGGCGCCAAAAAGAAGGCGCTCGAGATCGAGCCCAGCGACGAGGACCGCACCGGCACCACCATCAAGTGGCGCCCCGATCTTGAGGTCTTTACCTCCATCAGCATTCCCCACGACTGGTATCGCGAGACCATGCGCCGCCAGGCCGTGGTCAACGCCAACGTGACCTTCTGCCTGCGCATCGAAGGCGACGATGGCGAGTTCTCCGAAGAGGACTTTTGCTATCCCAAGGGCATTGAGGACTACGTGCTCGAGAAGGTGGGTGCCGACTACCTCACCGAACCCTTCTTTATCGAGGCCGACCGCCGCGGTCGCGACCGCGAGGACCTGCCCGACTACAACGTAAAGATCACCGCGTGCATGTGCTTCTCGCGCACCTTCATGATGCAGGAGTATTACCACAACTCATCGTGGCTCGAGAACGGCGGCTCGCCCGAGAAGGCCGCGCGCAGCGCTCTGACCAGCGCCATCGATGCCTATATTAAGCAACAGGGCAAGTACAACAAAAACGAGAGCGGCATTAAGTGGCAAGACGTCCAGGACTGCCTGGTACTGGTGACCAACTGCTTCTCCACCCAGACGTCCTACGAAAACCAGACCAAGAAGGCTATCAATAACCGCTTTATCCAGCAGGCCATGACCGCCTTCTTTAAGGAGCGCCTCTCGACCTACTTGATCGAGAACAAAGACGCTGCCAACAAGATCGTGGAGCAGGTGCTCATCAACAAGCGCTCGCGTGAGAACGCCGAAAAGACTCGCCAGAGCATTAAGACCAACCTGCAGCAGAAGACCGACATGGCCAACCGCGTGCAGAAGTTCATCGACTGCCGCTCCAAGGACAAAAACCGTCGCGAGATCTACATCGTAGAGGGCGACTCGGCAGCAGGCGCCATTCGCACCTCGCGCGATGCCGAGTTCCAGGGCGTCATGCCCGTCCGCGGCAAGATCCTCAACTGCCTGAAGGAGGACTACCCGCGCATCTTTAAGTCCGACATCATCATGGACCTTATGCGCGTGCTGGGCTGCGGCGTGGAGATTAAGGACAAGCGCATCAAGAACCTGGGTGCCTTTGACCTGGACAACCTCAACTGGAACAAGGTCATTATCTGTACGGACGCCGACGTCGACGGTTACCACATCCGCACGCTCGTGCTCACCATGCTCTACCGCCTGGTGCCCACACTTATCGACGAGGGCTACGTGTATATCGCCGAGTCGCCGCTCTACGAGATCAACTGCAAAGAGAAGACCTACTTTGCCTACACCGAGCTCGAGAAGAACGGCATCCTCAAGGAGATCGGCGACCAGAAGTGTTCCATCAACCGCTCCAAGGGTCTTGGTGAGAACGATCCGGACATGATGTGGCTCACCACCATGAACCCCGAGACGCGTCGCCTGATCAAGGTGGAGCCCGAGGACGTCACCAAGATGGAAACCATGTTCAACCTGTTGCTGGGCAACGACGAGGCGGGCCGCAAGCGCCATATCTCCGAGCACGGCAAGGAATACCTGGACCAGCTGGACCTGCAATAGCAGCAAATCGATAACGACGGCCCATAAGAAGTTCAAGAGGAAATCGTGGCAAAGAAGAAGACGAAGAACCAGCCAAAGAAAAAGCAGGTCAACGCCGAGAACGTCATCGGCCTGCACTCCGAGGTCACCGACCAGCCGATCACGCAGACGCTCGAGGTCAACTACATGCCCTACGCCATGAGCGTCAACGTCTCGCGCGCATTCCCCGAGATCGACGGCTTTAAGCCCTCGCACCGCAAGCTGCTCTACACTATGTACAAGATGGGCCTGCTCAAGGGCGAGCGCCAAAAGAGCGCCAACATCGTGGGTCAGACCATGAAGCTCAACCCGCACGGCGATGCCGCGATCTACGAAACGATGGTGCGCCTGGCGACGGGCAACGAAGCGCTGCTTGCCCCCTTCGTGGAGTCGAAGGGCAACTTTGGCAAGTACTATTCGGGCGACCTGAGCTACGCCGCCTCGCGTTACACCGAGGCCAAGCTCTCCCCCATCAGCGCCGAGATCTTCAAGGACATCGACAAGGACCCGGTCGACTTCGTCGACAGCTACGACGGCGCCATGAAGGAGCCGCGCCTGCTGCCCACCACGTTCCCCAACATCCTTGTCTCGGCCAATAAGGGCATCGGCGTCGCCATGGCGTCCGACATCTGCGGTTTCAACCTCAACGAGGTCTGCACCGCCACGATGCACTACCTGCAGGATCCCGACTGCGACCTGCTCGAGTACATGCCCATGCCCGACTTCTCGACCGGCGGCGAGATTATCTACCGCCGCGAGGAGATGGAGAAGATCGTCGAGACCGGCCTTGGCAGCTTCCAGATTCGCTCCCGCTGGCGCTGGATTCCCGAAGAGCGCATCATCGAGGTCTACGAGATCCCCTACACCACCAAGACCGATGTCATCATCGAGCGCATCGTCAAGCTCTCCAAGGAGGGCAAGGTCAAGGAGATCGCAGACATCCGCGATGAAACCGACCTTTCGGGTCTGCGTATCGCCATCGACCTTAAGCGCGGTGTCGACCCCGACAAGCTCATGGCCAAGCTCTATCGCTCGACCACGCTGCAGGATTCGTTCTCGTGCAACTTCAACGTGCTCGTCGACGGCTATCCCCGTGTTATGGGCGTGCGCCAGATTCTGCACGAGTGGGTCAAGTGGCGTATTGAGTCCACGCGTCGCCGCATTAACTTTGACCTGGGCAAAAAGTCCGAGCGCCTGCACCTGCTGCACGGCCTTGAGGCAATTCTGCTCGACATCGACAAGGCCATCGCCATCATCCGCGGCACTAAGCTCGAGGCAGAGGTTGTACCCAACCTTATGAAGGGTTTCGACATCGACGAGACCCAGGCCGAGTTTGTCGCCGAGCTCAAGCTCCGCAACATCAACGAGGAGTACATCCTCAACCGCACCAAGGACATCGCTAAGCTCGAGGGTGAGATCGCCGAACTCGAGGAGATCCTCTCCAGCGAAGAGAACATCAAGAAGGTCATCAGCGACGAGCTGGCCGCGGTTAACAAGAAGTACGTGATGCCGCGCCGCACGGGCAGGATCGAGCCCCATGAGGTTATCGAGGTAAGCTTGGAGCCCGAGGTCGAGGAGTACCCGGTTACCATCATGCTTTCGCGCGATGGCTACCTCAAGAAGATGACGGACCGCGTGCTCAAGAAGGCGACCACGCTCAAGTACAAGGACGGCGACAAACCCTTTATCGAGTTCCCGTCCTCCAACACGCACGAGCTGCTGGTCTTTACCAACAAGAGCCAGGTGTACAAGTGCAAGGTCGCGGCGTTTGAGGATACCAAGTCGGCCCAGCTGGGCTCGTACCTTCCGACCGATCTCGAGATGGAACCCGACGAGAGCGTCATCTGGGTCATCGACCCCGAGGACTACAAGGCCGACGTGCTGTTCGTCTTTGAGAACGGCCGCGTGGTGCGTGTCGCGCTTTCTGGATACGTTACCAAGACCAACCGCAAGCGCCTTAAGAACGCCATCTACGGCGGCAGCAAGCTGCTGTATGCGCAGGTGCTCAAGGAGGACCGCGACCTCGCGCTGGTCTCGAGCGACTACCGCCTGATGAACTTCAACACGTCGCTGCTCAAGACCAAGACGACCACCAACACGCAGGGCGTCCAGGCCTTTACGGCCAAGAAGGGCCGCTCGGTCACCACCGTCGGCACGACCGAGGAGATCCTCGGCGCCGGCGTCTCGGCCGAAAAGTTCACCGCGCAGAGCCTCCCCTCTGCCGGTGCCTTCATGAAAGAAAACGACATGCCGAGCCTGTTTGACTAAAACAACGGCGACCAAACCGTCATGGTTTTACAAAGCAGCGGGGCCCGGAGCGCAGTAAACGCTGTGCCCTGGGCCCCATGCATTACACCAGCATCATCCCTATAGACAAAATGCCGCATAAAGTGGAACAGACATAAGCCCATCATTCATTCCAAAGGGCTTAGTCGATAGCCTGATAAGGCGTACGCCCGGATGGGTCTTTTTAAGTGAGGACAGGCTTCGAGATCTTGTGTTCTCTCCCGCCTTGACTTCAATCGCAGACAAGCATCCCTGCTTCTCTACTACAAAGTCGATTTCCGCACGATTATCTCGCGCCCAATAATGCAGCGGATAGCCCATGGCTGAAAGCTGTTGGGCGACGTAGTTTTCGGTAAGTGCACCCATGAATGTGCCGCCGATGCCGGCAAGAATATCGGCGCGTTGAGCACCGGCCTTGGAGACGAGCAGCCCTGTATCCGCCTGATAGATTTTAAAAGCAGAAGGGTTAACGAAGGCCTCTAAAGGGCTTTCGATCTGCCCGACTAGGCTGCAGCGCGCCACCGTACCCGACAATACAAGCCAGTCGAGAGCATCTCCAAAGAGAGACGCATTGCCCCCCGCTCGCACTACCTTGTATTGAAATTTACGATTCTCTTTGGCAAGCTGCTGTGGAATGGAATCGAAGCACGCACGCGTCTTTGCGCTCAAGCGCTCATCAGCATATTTATTAGTGTCGGCGGAGTATCCGTCGAGAATAATCCGATGCTTTTCGGCCACATCAATGATTGACTGATCATCGATGTACGTTTGGACCGCCTCGGGCATTCCGCCAACAACAAGATACTGCCGATAGAGCCCAAGCGCCTTTTCATGAAGGCTTGGCGCAAGAGGACCCATAAACTCGAATGATGAGCGTATCTCGTCGACCAGCTGATCGTGCCCCATCGCCCAGAGAAACTCCTCGAAATCGAGTGGAGTCATCTCGATCAAGTCGGTCTTTCCGACGGGGAACGAATACGACTGATGGTTAATGGCAACCCCAAGAAGCGACCCAGCAGCCGCAACGTAATACTCGGGAGCATCTTCGCAAAAGTATTTAAGGGAAGTGAGCGCTTCCTCGCATGCCTGGATCTCGTCAATGAACAGTAAGGTTTTGCCAGGCACGATACGCTGTCCCGTACGAGCTTCGATCGCGCGTACAATCGAATGAGGGTCAAGACCGCCTGAAAAATCCGCTCGCGCCGACCGGTCGTTCTCAAGATTAACGTAGACAACCGATTCGAAAAGATCCTGGGCGTACGTTCTGAGCAAATAGGTCTTGCCACACTGGCGCACGCCTTTGACCAGCAAAGGTTTTCTATCAGCTCTGTCTCGCCATTCCCTAAGTAGCTCGTCTGCCTTGCGACGCATGCGCAACCTTCCCTCATGAACTTCTGTTTGACAATATTTTAACGCGGATTAATTTGTTTTCAGTTATTTTTCTGCGTTTAATAATTGTTCTATACGCGCTTGAGGGAATGCGCCCCTATTCATGTACTCGCGCTACATTCGATTGCACGAGACACCAGCGAAAGGGACCCAATGCAGAACGATAAAAACGGCATTGCACAGCTCACCCCGGAGCAGATCACGCTCTTCAACGCCATGTTCGGTATGCAGAGCTAGCCAAAATGGATGCAAGCGGTGGCTGACGGAATTGTCCGCGGGAGCATCAACGCATGGCAATCAGCACTCCTCTTGGTAAGGGCAGCAAGCATTTCCGCTAGTGCTGATTGCCATGCAATCTTCTTGTTCATAGCTGCGCCACCTGCCTGAAATGACCCGCAGTCAAGATGAACTGCAGGAATCATGGCGAGTCGTAACCGCTCGCAAGCCTCCTTCGGAATAGGTGCTGAGCAGTTCCTGGGCATGGGTGAACTCGGGTCCCCGCCTCCAACCGAGCAGGCGGTTGACCGCGAGATTTCCCTGAACGCTGTGGACAAAGAGCAGATAAGCGTCCTCGCGCGAAAGCCCGGTCTTCTCCATCATCTGGGGAACGACCTGCTCTGCCCCGCGCTCGATGACGCGCTGCGCCACGCGGGCGTACGCGTCGTCATCCGAGTAGAGCAGATAATAGTCATCGTTTGCCGGTGCCCGCTGGCAAAGGGCCCCCGACTCCGCCCCCTCGAGCGGAGGTGCCGCCGCCAGAGCCTCATCGATAAGCACATCAAGCAGCGCAAACTTATCCTCGTAATGCAGATAGAACGTACCGCGGTTGATATCCGCGCGGCGGCAGATATCCGCCACCGTCATCTTTGCGAAGCCGACCTCGGCCAGCAGCGCAAAGAACGCCTCCCGTATGACCGAAAGCGTATAGCGTCGGCGACGATCGATCTTCCCCGCTTCCATGGCTCCTCCAATTGCAACGCTCAACAATGCCCGGCAGACGTTTGTTTATCGACAGCGCCTCAAAGCTGTTCATTGCTCTCACGCAAATCAACATTGATACTTTTTATAGACACCTGTTCATTGTAGCCGAAAGAGAGCTTTGCATGACTTTTTACGAGAAACTCGTCGTCGAACTCACCAACCGGTCGTTTTCCCATCAGGCAGCCTACCGCGGCGGTGGCACGCCCTACGACCTGAGTGACTGCGAGCCTAAACCCTACGACCGGCAGATCGAGGACTTTGCCCGCATGATCGATGAGGCCGATTGCGTGCTTGTGGGCAGTGCCTCCGGTCTCTCCGCGGCGGGCGGCGGCGACTTCTACTACGAGGACAACGCGACCTATCGCAGGCATTTCGGCAAGTTCGCCGAGCGCTATGGCTTCAAGGGTGCTTTCGAGGGTTCATTCTATCGCTGGCCTACCGCCGAGGCGCGCTGGGGCTATCTTGCCACCTTCCTCGACACCACGCTCAACGCCCCGCTGCGCAAGCCCTACAAGGACCTCGACGCCATCCTTGCTCAGAAGGACTTCTTTGTGCTCACCACTAACCAGGACACGCAGTTCGTAAAGATCTACCCGTGGGAGAAGGTGGCAGAGATCCAGGGCGACCATCACTTTTTCCAATGTTCCCGCTGCTGCACCGATGACGTATGGGACGCAATCGAGCCGGTCTCCCGCATGGTCGAGGCCATGGGAGACGGCTTAGAGGTTCCAACAGAGCTCGTGCCGCGCTGCCCGCACTGCGGGGCCGAGGCGTTCCCCTGGGTTCGCGGCTACGGCAACTTTTTGCAGGGCGAGCTCTACGAGGAGCAGTACCGCAAGGTCTCCGACTGGCTCGACGCGCACGCGCATCAGACGATTCTTTTCCTTGAGCTGGGCGTGGGCCGCATCACGCCTGCATTTATCCAGGAGCCGTTCTGGGCCCTCACGGCGCAGTTGCCGCAAGCGAGCTACATCGCCGTAAACAATCAGACGCAGTTTCTCCCCCGCGCGATCGAGGACCGAGGCATGGCGATCCGCGCCGACATCGACGACGTGCTCGCCGACGTGCACAAGACGTTGGGAAGGTAGCGCGTGGAAACAGCGAAAGCAGTTCGCATCGACCGGGCGCTTGCCGAGGCGAATCTGATCGTCATCGGCGCCAGCAACGGGCTCGACATGGCGGAGGGGCTCAACCTCTTTCGCGCTGACGATCATTTTTGGGAGACGTACGGGGACCTCGCCCAGGCCGACGGCATCGGCTGCATACTGCAGGGACTCAGCTCCCCGGATGCAAACGTGCGACGTCGATGGGCCGAGCGGTTCCATCAAAAGGAGCATCTCGAATATGAACCCAGCCCGCTCATGAACACGTTGCGGCGTCTCACGGAGCACGCCGATGCCTTCGTGATCACCTGCAATATCGACGGGCATTTTGCGCGCGCAAGGTTCGATGTGAACCGCGTGCTCGAGACGGAGGGGAGCACGCGCACGTCGATCGACGAGCGACGTCTCGCTCACCCAGATGCCCTCGCCGCAGCCCAGCTCGAAGAGCTTGCGCGCCTTGTGCGAGCCCATCGCAACGGCAGGGTTGCCATCCTCGAGCTTGGCGTGGGACTGCGCAACGGCGTCATAAAGCGCATGCTTGCTCAAATCGCAAACGTCTGCGAGCACGCCACCTATATCGTGTTCAACTACAGCCAGGCCATGACGCCCGACACTTCATGTGAGACCATTCTCGTTAATGGCGATATGGCACCGGCTTTTGAGGAGGTCGCCCAATGCCGTCTCTAGAAAGAGCAGCAGATAGGCTTCGAAGCCTTATCGCCAATGCCGACGCCATCATCGTCGGCATCGGATCGGGCATGTCGAGCGCTGCCGGGTCCAACCATTACAACCGCGCGGGCATGACACGTGCCGGGATGGAGGACTGGCAGCAGGCCTTTGGCTTTAAGAGCCTTTTCGACGGCTTCTACCACCTCTACCCCAGCCTCGAGCAGCAATGGGCCTACTACGCGCGATACATCGATTTCATGCTGCGCGAGCCGGCCTCACAGCCCTATCTCGACCTGCGCTCTCTCGTCGGCCACAAGGACTACTTTATCCTGAGCACCAACGTGGACACCCAGGTCGAGAAGACGTTTCCCGCCGAGAGAATCTGCAACTACCAGGGAAGCGCCGCGCACCTTCAGTGCAAGCAGCCATGCTGCGACGAACTCTTCGACGCGAAGTCCTACGTCGAGCGCATGCTCGCCGGCATGTCGGGGTTCGAGATCCGCAGCGAGGATATCCCCCGATGCCCGCACTGCGGCTGGCAGCTTGTGCCGTGGGTGCGCGACGACACGTTTCTGCAAGGCGCGGCGTGGCGCGAGAGCCTCGGACGGTACGAGCGCTTTGTGCGCGAGCGCAGCAATGACCGCGTGCTGTTGCTGGAGCTCGGCGTGGGCGAGATGACCCCGGGCATCATCACGCTCCCGTTCTGGAGCATGACCGCAAAGCTGCCGGATGGGCACCTGTTGAGCGTCAACATCTCGAACGGCTCGGCTCCGCTGCAGCTCGGAAGCAAGGCAGAGGCAATTCAGGCCGATTTGGGCGCGCTGCTCTCGGCGGCACAGCAACGCGACGGGTAGCGCGGCGAGGCTTAAGCCTCTTTGTTAGTCGCTTTGAGATATTCCTCATCACCCACAGGCTCCAACCACTCGTTGGAGGTCTCCTCGCCCGGAACCTCCAACGCGAGATGCGAGAACCAGCTGTCGGGCGCGGCGCCGTGCCAGTGCTTCACTCCCGGGGCGATGTTGACCACGTCGCCGGGGCGCAGCTCCTGTGCCGGCTTGCCCCACTCCTGGTAAAACCCTCGACCAGCCACGCAGACGAGAATCTGTCCGCCACCGCTTTTGGCGTGATGGATATGCCAGTTGTTGCGGCAGCCAGGCTCAAACGTCACGTTGTAGACGCCGACCTGCTCGGTGGAAAGGGGCGCGAGGTAGCTTTGGCCGATAAAGTACTTCGCGAAGGCGTCGTTGGGGGCACCGATGGGGAAAACCATCTCGTTTTGGTGCTGAGCCCTTGCGTCGGCGGCATCGTCGGCCGCCCAGACCTCCTTCGCCATGCGGAAGGCAGCCCACGCCTTGGGCCAACCCGCATAAAACGCCGCGTGCGTAAGGATTTCCGCTATCTCCGTCCTGGTCACTCCATTGTTCTTTGCGGACATCAGGTGATATTTGAACGAAGAGTCCGTCAGCCCCTGCGACATCAGGGCAACCACCGTCACCACGCTGCGGTCGCGCAGGGAGAGCTCACTCTCTCGGCTCCACACCTCGCCGAACAGCACGTCGTCGTTGAGCTGTGCGAATTTGGGAGCGAACTCCCCCAGGGCGTCTCTGCCTGCCGTCTGTTTAACTGCCATGATCGATTTCCTCCTGTCGATAGTTTTGGCACAAATCTGTTTCCGCGCGGCCAAACAGCCCGGCTAAATTCCCATGCCCATTCGCCGCGCCTGCTCCAGAGCGGGATGCCCGGCGATTTCGCCCACGCCGTTCACGCCGCCGGCGAAAACCGTTCCAGCGAGCGTGCAGCGGGAGAAACAGTCAACCCATCCCTGCATCGCCTTTTTCGCCCCGTCGAAGGTCGAGCGCCCGTTCTCCGCCGCCGTCGCCAACAGATATGCCTCGGTGAATGCATAATCGGAGCCAAAAAGCGGGTTAGCGCGGTCCAGCATGGTTTTGAGCTGGCCGCAGACGCTGTAGTAGTAGACGGGCGTTGCAAACACCAGCACATCCGCATCGTGCATTTTGGCGGCAATTTCCACGGCATCGTCTTGGATGACGCAACGCCCCAACTTTAAGCAGGCAAGGCAGCCCCTGCAGAAGCCCATTTGCTTCTCGCGCAGACGCACGGTCTCAACGCTGTGACCTGCCTCCCGCGCGCCGTTGGCGAAAGCCTCCGCCAGCGTCTCGGAATTGCCATTCTTTCGTGGACTTGAAGAAACTATCAAAACCGTTTTGCCCATTACGGAATACCCCTTGCGCTCCCGATTTACATTGACGAGAATGAAGGTAATACCTAAACCTGACTTTAGGTCAAGGAATGAATTCGACATTGTTTCGGAGGAGCCATGTACACAATCGGACAGGTGGCGGAAATGTTCGGTTTGCCCGCTTCAACGCTGCGATATTACGACAAGCAGGGATTGTTCCCGGGGCTGGAGCGGGCATCCGGCATTCGCCGATTCAGCGATACGGAACTCGAAGCGCTTCGGGTCATCGAATGCCTAAAGAAGGCTGGGATGGAGATCAGGGATATCCGGCTGTTCATGGAATGGTGTGCAGAGGGCCCATCAACATACCCCCAGCGCAAGGCCATGTTCGAAGAGCGAAAGGCCCACATGGAGTCGGAGATCTCAAACATGAACCGTGCGCTGGACATGCTGAAGTTCAAATGCTGGTACTACGGGCAGCTGAATCAAGGCGGCAACGAGGCTGAGCTGAAGGCGCTGATTCCAGACGGTTTGCCGGCAGAGATTAAAGAGGCCTACGAGAACGCCCACGCTCGATAGTGCCGCCCGATGCTCGGAGGGCTTCGACGAGGAGTCGTTTTCGGGTAGGAATGCAAGGAAAAGGCCCCCGAACCAGAGGGTTCGGGGGCCTTTATTCCCGTTATTTCGCTGGTGGCTTTGCTTTGCGGCGATGTCAAAACAGCATCAGACGATACTCGGCAGTACTAAAACGCGAGTTCAGAACACAGTTCCCGCTATTCCCACTCAATCGTCGCAGGCGGCTTGGACGTGATGTCGTAGCACACGCGATTGGCGCCGGGGACCTCGGCCACGATGCGGCCAGAGATGCGGGCCAGGACGTCGTAGGGCAGCTTGGCCCAGTCGGCGGTCATGGCATCGCTGGACTCGACGGCACGCAGGATGATCGGGCGCTGGTAGGTACGCTCGTCACCCATAACGCCGACAGACTTGATGTCAGGCAGGACCGCAAAGTACTGCCAGCAGCTGTGCTCGGAGTTGCGCTCGCCGGTCTGCTCAAACAGACGCTGGTTGTAGGCGTCGAGCTCCTCGCGCACGATGGCGTCGGCGTTCTTGAGGATCTCGAGCTTCTCCTTGTCGACCGCGCCGATGATGCGGATGGCAAGACCCGGGCCCGGGAAGGGCTGGCGGAACACGATGTGACCCGGCAGGCCGAGCGCCAGACCAAGCGCACGGACCTCGTCCTTAAAGAAGTGATCGAGCGGCTCGATGAGGTCGAAGTGCACACCCTCGGGGAACGGGATCAGGTTGTGATGGCTCTTGATGGTGGCCGTCTTGCCGCCCGTCTTGCGAGCGCCGGACTCGATGATGTCGGGGTAGATGGTGCCCTGAGCCAGGTACTTGACCGGCTTGCCATCGGTCTCGAGCTGCTGCGCCACGGCGAAAAACTCTTTCCAGAACTGCGTGCCAATGATGCGACGCTTCTCCTCGGGCTCGGTCACGCCGGCCAGAAGCTCGGCATAGCGGTCCTCGGCGTGGACGTGGATAAAGTCGACGTCAAACTGCTTGGTGAAGACCTCCTCCACCTGCTCGGGCTCGCCCTTGCGCAGCAGGCCGTGATTGATGAACACGCAGGTCATCTGCTTGCCCACGGCGCGAGCGCCCAGAGCGGCCACGACGGAGGAGTCGACGCCGCCGGACAGGGCCAGAATCACGCGGTCGTCGCCGACCTTCTCGCGGAACTCGGCCGTCATGGTCTCGACCAGGTTGTCCATGCTCCAGTTGGGCTCCAGGCCGCAGATCTCAAACAGGAAGTTGCTCAGCAGCTGCTGGCCATACTCGGAGTGCTTGACCTCGGGGTGGAACTGCGTGGTGAAGATCTTGCGCTCAACGCACTCCATGGCGGCAACCGGGCACACGTCGGTGCTGGCGGTAACGGTAAAGCCCTCGGGCACCTCGGAGACGGCGTCGCGATGGCTCATCCACACGGTCTGCTCCATAGGCGTGGAGTTAAAGAGCTTGGCGCCGGCCGTACGCGTGATGGTGGCGCGGCCGTACTCGCCCACCTCGGAGTGACCGACCTTGCCGCCGAGCGTCACGGCCGTGATCTGATGGCCGTAGCAGAAGCCCAGGACGGGAAGGCCCAGGTCAAAGATGGCGGGATCGATGGACGGAGCGTCCTCGGCGTACACGGAGGCCGGGCCGCCAGAAAGGATGAGCGCAGAGGCGTTCATCTCGCGAATCTCATCGGCCGAGATGTCGCAGGGAACGATCTCGGAATACACGTTGAGGTCGCGGACGCGACGGGCAATGAGCTGACCGTACTGCGCACCAAAGTCGAGTACGAGGACCTTTGCGGAAGCCTTTTGATCCATGGTTTCCCCCTCTTGTTGGCGGGGAGCCGGTGCCCACCCGCGCGAATAAACGAAAACAGCTTTCATAGTGTACACGTTATATGGGGTTTCTCGTCCCTCGCAGCCATCAGCGCACGGCAAACGCACGACCTGGGCCCTATTTGACGGCGATTGAAGTGTTACCAAACGTTACAGATGATGTAATACGTTTGAACATTGGACGCCCTGTGCCACAATACTGCCGAACGACTCCGCCTCTGCGGCGGCAAATACGATAGGAATACCAGCATGAAGCGCATCCTTCTCATCGCCACGGGCGGCACCATCGCATCGACCGAGGACGGCAACGGCCTCTCCCCCGCCCTGACCGGTGAGGAGCTCGCCCAGAGCGTCCCCGAGATCTCGGGGCTCTGCGAGCTCGACGTCGTGCAGCCCATGAACATCGACAGCACCAACATGCGCCCCAGTGACTGGATGCGTATCCGCGACGTCATCGTCGAGGGTTATGCCGACCACGACGGTTTCGTGATTCTGCACGGCACCGACACCATGAGCTACACCGCGGCAGCGCTTTCCTACCTGATTCAGGACAGCCCCAAGCCCATCGTGCTCACCGGCTCGCAAAAGCCCATGGGCAATCCATTTACCGACGCCAAGCTCAACCTGTACCAGAGCCTGCTCTATGCGCTCGACGAGCACTCGCACGATGTCTCGATTGTGTTTGGCGGCGTCGCCATTGCCGGCACGCGCGCCCGCAAGCAGCGTACCATGAGCTTTAACGCGTTCATTAGCGTCAACTATCCGCCCATCGCCTATATCCGTAACGACCGCATTGTGCGCAACGGGCTTCACGGCACGCATCAGGGCGAAAACCCGGTGCGTTTCTACGACAGCATCGACCCGCGCGTGTTTGTCCTTAAGCTGACACCCGGCGTGAACCCGGGCATCCTGGACGCCCTAGCCGATAGCTACGACGCTGTAATCCTTGAGACCTTTGGCATTGGCGGTATTCCCGAGTTTGGTGAGTCGGGCGAGTCGTTCCAAGAGGCAATTTTCCGCTGGGTCGATTCGGGTCGCACCGTCGTTATGACCACGCAGGTCCCAGAAGAGGGCCTTGACCTGGGTGTTTATGAGGTTGGCCGTGCCTACGCCGATCATCCGGGCATTCTGCGCGGCGACGACATGACCACCGAGACGCTCGTGGCCAAGACCATGTGGGCACTCGGCCAGTCACGCGATGCCGCCGAGATCCAGCGCCTGTTCTACAGCCAAGTCAACCACGACCGAATCCCGATGGTGTAATCCCTAAGGCAGTTCCACTTATCGCAGCCTTAAACGACAGGTGGTCCCCCTCGGGCCGTGCAAAAAACGGAGTATTCTGCAATTTCTCCGCCAGAGGCATAGAATCGGCCAATTGTTAGACGAACTTGTAGGACGAAGGTGCCGTCTGGTAAATATTTATTCCTCATTTTTATTTAACGTGTGGATTAACTACTACCAAAAAGGCAAAACCAGCCGCTCAAGCTACCGTCTACAGCCGAACTGGTGCTGAATACTCGCGATTTTGCACATCGCAACCAGGGGGACCCGCCCAAAGAGCGTCAAATAGCAGCGGGGGAACGCCCTATTCGATCCCCTCGAGAAGCTCTGACACCGTCATGCCGAGTGCGGGCGCGATCTTAAATAGAACCTTGAGCGTGAAATTTGCCGTCCCATCTTCGATTCGGTCGAGGTAGGGTCGGCTGATTCCTGTCGCCACACAAAAATCAACCTTGGAGATACCAAGGTCTTTGCGCGTCTTTTCGACCCGCCTGCCAAGAATCTGTTTCGCACGTTCGTCCATGCAGCCGAGTTTGAAATGGAGCCGAACATAAACGTAAACTATAGTTTACGTTTTGCCGAATACACAGGAGTTTTCTATGTCGGGTTCTTCGGTCCGCATGTACCGAGCCACGCTTCGCACAAACAGTGCACCGCCCAAGCTCGTCGTCGTTGAAGCAGAATGCCTTTCGCCCGATGAGCGCACAGCATTTGCATTGCTATCAAGTCGCGTCGCCGCCGTTCTGGTCCCTTGCCCGGCGCAAGGTGAACTTGCCATCCAATGCCAAGCGCACAGCTGCTCGCTCAATCAGGCTGCCGCAATCGCAACCAGCCAACGCGGCCTGCCCCTTCTCTTGGAAGCCGGTATCGCGCTCGCCCTTCGCGGCGCCGGATACGAAAACGAGGCCGCCGCCGACATGGTCTTTAAACCACGATCGAGCGGCGGCCTCGCAGCAGCCATTGAATATGCGTGCAGGCTCGTTGCCTAAAAGGACAAGCTAGAAACCAAAGCCAAAGCCCGTTCCGGTAATCGCCGAGTACATAAAGTAAACGTTAATCACGTTGAGGAACACACCCGTGATGCAACCGTTACGCAGGTAGCGCTCGCACACGATGCGCGCCATGGCGGCGGAGTCATCATTGTTTTTAGCCTGGCGTCCTGCCGTAAAGTACGTCGCCACGCTCAGCAGCAGGTTGAGCACCGGCAGTGCCAGCAACTCGTAACTCTTGCCCCAGCGCGTCACCTCGCCGGCGGCATTAAACTTTGTTGCCACCTCGGGACCAATGTTGGGAATTACAAACGCTGCGACCACCAGCGGAAGAACCGCAAGCACGAGCAGCGCAATACCCATGTAGCCGGCTTTTTTGCCATATTTAAACATGTGCGTCGTCCTTACACGTTAAAGCGGAAGTGCACGACGTCGCCATCGGCCATGACATAGTCCTTGCCCTCAATACGCAGCTTGCCGGCGGCCTTGGCGCCCTGTTCGCCGCCGAGCTCGATGTAGTCGTCATAGCCAATGACCTCGGCCTTAATAAAGCCGCGCTCAAAGTCGGTGTGGATGACGCCGGCGGCCTGCGGGGCGGTCGCGCCCTGGCGCACCGTCCAGGCCTTGACCTCCATCTCGCCAGCCGTAAAGAACGACTGCAGACCGAGCAGCTTGTAGGCGGCCTGCGCGAGCACGTCCAGACCGGGCTGCTCCAGGCCCAGGCTCTCCAGGTAGTCGGCGGCGTCCTCGGGATCGAGCTCGGAAAGCTCGGCCTCGATCTTGGCGCAGATGGGCAGCGGCTTAACACCATCGATGGGCGCCAGATCGTCGTTGAGCATATCCTCGTCCACGTTGGCCACATACAGGATGGGCTTCATGGTGAGCAGAAACAGGCCCTTGGCGGCAGCACGCTCCTCGTCGGTCATCTCCATAGACGCAGCGCGCTTGCCCTCGTTGAGCCAGGTAAGCAGGCGCTTGGCGACCTCGAACTTGGGCATGAGCTCCTTGTCGCGCTTGGCCTCCTTCTCGAGCTTGGGCAGCTGCTTCTCGAGCGTGCCCATGTCGGCCAAGATGAGCTCGGTCATGATGGTGTCGGCATCGCCGGCGGGATCGACGAACTCGCCCGTGCGGCCCACCTCGCGCATAACGTTGGGGTCCTTAAAGTAGCGCACGACCTCGCAGATGGCGTCGGTCTCGCGAATGTTGGCCAGGAACTGGTTGCCCAAGCCCTCGCCCTCGTTGGCGCCCTTCACCAGACCTGCGATGTCGACGAACTCGACCGTAGCCGGCACGATGCGGCCCGGGTTGACGATGTCGGCGAGCTTTTGTAGGCGCCTATCGGGCACATCGACGATACCCACGTTGGGGTCGATCGTGGCAAACGGGTAGTTGGCGGCAAGGCCGGTCTTTTTGGTAAGCGCGGTGAACAGCGTCGACTTGCCCACGTTGGGCAGGCCCACGATACCGATGGAAAGGGACACGACAGCTCCTTTTGGTACAAGCATTTCAAACTGCATAAGTATAGCGCCGCCGCAGCATCTGGGCGAACCCGGACGCCACGGCGGCACGAATGAAGCAGAGATGGGGGTCGCTGGCTAGTCCGCGAGCTTCTCCACCTGGTCGAGCATCTTGTCGAGCTTGGCCTTTGCCTCGGCCTTGACCTTCTCGGCCTCCTCGTGAGCCTTCGCCTTCTGGGCGGCCTTTTCCTCGGCCTCGGGATCGACGACGACCAGATTGGACGCATCGTGTTCGACCAGCTTGAGCGCATGTTCGGGACAAACCTTGACGCAGGCTCCGCAACCCAAACAATACGTGGACTCCAGTGCAAAGCGACCGCTTCCCACCAAATCGCAGGCGGACGTGGGGCACGCGTTAACGCACTCGCCGCACGACGTGCACTTGTCAAAATCGCACTCCGGCGTGCTCACCTGCATGTTCTGGGCAAGCTCGGGGTGGTTTTGCAGCGTCGAGAGTACCAGCTGGCGCCCATGGGTGAGCGAGCGGCGACGCTTGGTCGTCGTGGTACCGCACATGGTGTTGAGCGTGCGCTCCAGCTGGGTGATCTGATGGCGATGGGCTTTGAGCTTCTGCGTCACCGAAGCCAGTGCCGCCGTCGCCGGATTGAGTTTGGTCACGGTCAGGCCCGTGGTACGGGCGATCTTTTCCATGTATTCCTTGCGCTCGTACTCGCGGCGCTTATGGCATTTGAGGCTCTTGGGGTCGACCTCCAGGCCCATACCCGTACCAGCCCATTCCTCGGCCTTCGCAATCGCCTCGCCCAGCATGTCCTCGCCACCGGTGTTGCGGCATTTATCGCACACGCCCAGCGGCAGGTACACGCTCACGTTGGGATAGTCGGCCAGCACCGAGAACCAGGTCTCGGCCGTAATATCGCCTACGCAGGCAACGACGACCTCGTTCTCGCGCGGCATGCGCTTAAGGGCACGCGTGCAGGTAACGTAAGCGGTCTCGTGGCTCGTAGCAGCCGAGACAATGTCGTCATACAGGTTTTTGGGCGCCAGGCGCGGCGAGATGATCGCCTCGGTCGGGCAGGCGGCGGCACACAGACCGCACTTGCGGCAGGAGTCGAGAACCTCGATAGCGTCCTCCTCGACCTCGATGGCGTTGACCGGGCACACGTCCATGCACGCGGTGCAGCCGCTCTTTTCGTTTTTGCAGGTCAAGCACGGAATGGTGTTGCCGCGCGGACGCTCCTTGTAGTCGGCAGGATTCCACTGCGGCGCCGACGGATCGAGCGCATCGGTCACACCGCCAAGCGGGTTTTTAAGAAAGTCGAAACCCTTGCTGATCTCGATAATGTCATCAAACAGATCGTGTTCCTGCGCCATGCGCGGCCCCTCCCTGAGCAGTGCAAACAAGCAAGAGATAATGATACGCTATCGGCCCACGCCTCGGGCAAATTACACGCGGAGCATCTTTGCGGCAAATAGCCCATGGCCTATCGCCGCCTCGATTGCACAAGGCCAATCAAGCGCCAAACTATGCCTCGCACATGAGCTGCACGAGCTTTTGCCTGGTCACCTTTGTCTGTTCGTTGGCCATGTTGCGCTCGTTCTTAAAAGTTGCGTCGGCAACGCTCAGCAAATCGGCATCGGTAATCTCATCAAGCCCCAGCTCCTCAAGCGTCGTCGGCAGACCGACGCGCTGGCAAAACTCGAGCACCTGATCAAGCTCGGGCGCACGCTCCAGGCGCAGCTGCACCACCAGACCAAATGCCACGGCCTCACCATGCATGGCCTTGCACTCGGGCAGAATCGTCAGACCGTTGGCGATGGCATGCGCCAACGCCAAGCCACCGCTCTCAAAGCCAACGCCCGAAAGCAGGATGTTGCACTCGATCAGGCGCTCAACCGCCGGCGATATACGTCCCTTTTTGAGATCGCACTTGACAGCGACGCCGCATTCCATAAGCGTGTCGTAGCAGGCACGTGCCGCGACCAGTGCCAAGTGCCCCGGTGCGCCACCGTGCTCGTTCGCACCTCTCGCCGCGGCGCACGAACGCGCCTCAAAGTACGTTGCCAGCGCGTCGCCCATACCGGCGACCGTCATGCGCAGTGGGGCCGCCGCGACCACGCTGGTATCGACCACGACCAGGTCTGGATTCTTCTCGAGCATCAGATAGCGGTCGAACGACCCGTCCTCGTGATACAACACCGAAATCGCGCTGCACGGACCATCCATCGAGGCCGCCGTGGGACATACGCACAACGGCAGCTCAGCATAAAACGCAACGGCCTTTGCGATATCGAGCATCTTGCCGCCGCCAATGCCCACCACCATGTCGCAATACTCGGCCCGGGCTTCCTTGGCCATTTCGACAACGGCATCTTCCGTACACGGACCGTTGTAAATTTTAAAGAACGGCTCGCTTAGATCTTCATCCAGAAATCCATCGACGATCTGCCTGCACAGCCGATCCTCGGTGCCCTGGTCAAACAAGACATAGGCAGCGCAGCCCAACCATGACAAATACCTACCCTGACGCGAAAGTTCGCCCGGCCCCTGAACATACCGGCCAGGACCACCGTAAACCATAGGAAGCGCCATACGAGAATCCGCCCTTCATCAAACAACGATTGGTGCAAAGTAACCTGACCCCCTTGCACCAACTTGGTGCGATGGGGTCAGGTTAGTTTGCACCATAGCAAAAAAGGGGCAAAGCCATCTGCTTGCTTTGCCCCTTCCTTAGCTTGATTTACTCATCCATGAGATAGTAGTGGCCCAGAGCGTCGGCACCCAGGATGGCGTTTGCGACCATCTCGGGCGTCACCTCAAACGGCATGTTGCACATGGTGTCATCGGGCGCGCACGCGGCCTCGGCAACAATCATGGCCTGCTCGCGTGTAAGCTCGGCAACGCCAAGTTCCTTCATCGTGACCGGCAGGCCCAGCTCAATGCAGAAGCCCAAGACTTCCTCGAGTTTCTCAGTCGGAGCATCCTCGAGTACCAGCTGAACGATGGTGCCAAAGGCGACCTTCTCGCCGTGATACATGCCGTGGCACTCGGACAGCATCGTCAGGCCATTGTGGATGGCATGAGCAGCAGCAAGGCCCGAGCTCTCAAAGCCAATGCCCGAAAGCAGCGTATTGGCCTCGATGATATGCTCGACGGCAGGCGTGAGCGCACCCTTCTCCAGCGCGACCTTGGCCTTGACGCCATCGGCCATGAGGGTCTCGTAGCAGAGCTTGGCAAGCGCCAGACCGGCCATGCCGCCTTTGCCACCGGCGCAGGTGCCACCGTCGGCATCGTGCGTCGCCTGGGCCTCAAAGTAGGTTGCGAGCGCGTCGCCCATACCTGCCACCGTCAGGCGTACCGGGCTCGCCGCGATAACCGTCGTATCCATAAGAACGATATTGGGGTTTGCCTTAAGGAACAGGTACTTATCGAACTGGCCGTCATCGGTATAGAGCACCGAAAGCGCCGAACACGGGGCATCGGTCGAAGCAATGGTGGGGCAAATGATAACCGGGGACTCCAGGTAATAGGCGACGGCCTTCGCGGTGTCGAGGATCTTGCCGCCACCGACGCCGACGATGATGTCGCAACCGTTGTCGCGAGCGAGCGCAACCAGGCGATCGACCTCGCCCTTGGAGCACTCACCGTTAAAGTCCTCAAACAGCAGCTCGGCCTTAGCCTCGGCAAAGCCGCCCTCGATCTTGGCACCGACGCGCTTCTTGCCCGAAGGCGTCACGATGACGAGGGCCTTAGCGCCAAGCGGCTCAACATAAGAGCCGAGCTTGGCCAGCTCGTCCGGGCCCTGGATGTACTTGCTGGGGCTATTGAAAATTGCAGCCATAACTATCCCATTCTCTAAAAGAAAAAAGAAAGGGGCTCCGTACGGATACGTGCGGAGCCCCTCGTTACGATAACAAGAGTCGATTAGAAATCGATGTCGGTGTCGTAGTAGCAGGCCTTGAGAATCTTCTCGAAGTCGGCAGCCTTGGTCTCACGCGGGTTCTCGGGCGTGCAGGCGTCGGTCTCGGCGTTCGCAGCGATCTCGGGCAGCTTGGCGAGGAACTCCTCCTCGGAAACCATCTGCGGGTTCTCGGCGTCGACCTTCACGCCACCATTCGCGTAATCCTTGATGGACTGCGGAATGTTGAGCTGGTCATTGAGGTCGCGAATCTTCTGGACGAGCGCAGCGATGAGCTCCTCGTTGGTCTCGCCGGGAAGGTGCAGGATCTCCTTGGCCACGTAAGCGTAACGCTCAGCAGCACGGGGATCCTTGGAGTTCCACTGGATGACCTTGCCCAGGTACATAGCGTTAGCAGCACCGTGGATGATGTGGCCGTTCTCGAAGGCAGCACCGGTCTTGTGAGCCATGGAGTGAACGATGCCGAGCAGGCCCGAGGAGAAGGCGATACCGGCGATGCACTGAGCCTCGTGCATGTGCTGACGGGCCTCGTGGTCGCCAGCATAGGACTTGGGCAGCCACTCAACAATCTCGCGGATGCCGTGCAGGGCGTTGGCATCGGTGAACATAGAGGCGAAGGTGGAAACGTAGGCCTCCATGCAGTGGGTCAGAGCGTCCATGCCGGTGTGAGCGCACAGCTTGGCGGGCATGGTGTAGGTGAGCTCGGGGTCGACGATGGCGACATCAGGGGTGATGTTGAAGTCGGCCAGCGGGTACTTGATGCCCTTGGCGTAGTCGGTGATGACGGAGAAGGCGGTAACCTCGGTAGCGGTACCGGAGGTAGAGGAGATGGCGCAGAAGTGAGCCTTCTGACGCAGCTCAGGGAAGCTGAACGGCTGGATGATGTTATCGAAGGACTCCTCGGGATACTCGTAGAAGACCCACATGGCCTTAGCGGCATCGATGGGCGAGCCGCCGCCGATGGCGATAATCCAGTCGGGCTCGAACTCGCGCATGGCCTCGGCGCCCTTCATGACCGTCTCGATGGACGGATCGGACTCGACGCCCTCGAACAGCTTGACCTCGAAACCGCCTTCCTTAAGGTCGGCCTCAACGTCCTGCAAGAACCCGCCACGGCGCATAGAGCTGCCGCCAGAAACGATGATGGCCTTCTTGCCCTTGAGGTTCTTCACCTCGTGGCGAGCGCCCTCACCAAAGTACAGATCGCGAGGATTGGTAAAACGTCCCATACTGTGCCTCCTAAACAAGCCCCTCTTAGACTTGTGTATATAACGGAGCACCCAATTGGCTCCGTTAGGACCGTTTTGCGCGTTGCCGGCGATGACAATGCGCGATGTCTAAACGTCTCAACGCTCAGACAAACATTATTTTACCGTTCTGGTTGGTCAGTTATTCATCCAAAGTTACCAATGATGAAACGTTTTTTCTATCCCTGAAGACCCTTGTGCAGCATCCATACCCCCAAGCTGGGCAAACGTTTTATCAAGGTTGACCACATATCCCGGGCAGGACGGTGCCCCTCCAAAATATGCACCGTTCGCCGCCGAAAATCGACCGTTTGCGGCACCGTGATACCACTCGGTCGTCCAAGGTGCCGACATTTGTGCGACATCCGTCTTCGTGGTGCAAAGGTGCAAGTCCAAGTGCGGCACCCCCGGTGTGCCACATGCGGGTAAACTAGAAGCTTATATAGAGACATTTGAACCCTAACCGCAGCAAAGGAGGCCCCATGGCATTCGATCCCATTCAAGAGGATTGCCATCGCCTCGTTCTTGAGGCCTTGTGCCGCGACAATATCCCGCTCACCGACGGCACCGCCGTAGAACGTCTGATGGAACAATTCACCCGCAACCCCGCGCCGCTCATCGTGCACGACCGTGACCGCGCCGGGCATCTCATTGCCAAGGTGGTCGAGGCTGTCGACTACCGCATTCCCTTTATCCCTGACGATACCCAGGCAGAGCAAGAAGAGGGCGCTGCCGAGAACATGCTTCGCGAGGCAGCCGCGCTCGACCCCACCAACTGGGACGCCCAGCGCATGCTGACCGCCCTCACCGCCAACTCCAACGAGGAGTACGTACAGTACTTGGTATCTAAGCGCGATGAAGTCGAGCACGACCTGGCACTCAAAATCGCCTCGGCGCAGGACCCCTACGAGCGCGAGGCCGCTGGCGACCTTATGCGCCGCCCCTACCTGCGCTGGCTTGCCGCCCTTGCGTCGCGCGCCCTCATTAGCGGCCGCTATCGCATGTCGCTCGAAGCCGCAAACCGCAGCCTCGACTTTGCCCCCAACGATCCGGCCGGCGTCCGCCACACCGCGATGCTCGCCATGGCAAAGCTCGAATACCCCGCCGAGGAGCTCAAAAGATTTCGCTCCGCCCACTCCGTACCCTATCTCGCGAATACCCCGCTGCGCCGCCGCCCCAAAGATGCGGAGCGCGACTTGGACCCGTGGACGCTCATCGCACTGATGAGCGCAGCCTGGCGCGAGCTGGACTACGAGGGCGCCGAGCACTACCTGCGTATCCTTGCGCGCTCGTGTCCGCACGCGGCCGAGGCGCTCTACTTCCAAACCGAGTTTCCCGATGGCGTCTATGCCCGCGTCAACGTGGGTGCAGGCTCCACCGACGAGCTCGTCCTTGCACTGTCCGAGGCGACGCCGGTACTGCAGGAGGGCCTGGGCGCTCCCGACAACGCCAGCTTTGCCGCCTGGGTCGCCACCAACGACATCGTGCGTTCCCAGATCGACGAGCGCATCCTGCGCGCAGCCGAGCAGGGGCTTCCATTTAAGGGAGGAGACCTCTAATGGATCCGAGCGTCTACATCCCCGCCTACCTGGAGCGCACCTATCTGGCGTCGCACCCCGAGCTCACCGATGCAGCACGCGAGCTTGTCCATAACGACATGAGCGCGAATCCCCAAAAGTATGCGCAGTCCGAGCATGCCCAGGCGCTGCTGTCCTATGCCGGTGTTCATCGCCACCTGCTCGACGAGCTCCATCGCATCGAGGACATGGGCAGCGACGAGGAGTTCGAGCAGACGCGCAATCGCCTGTTCGACGACATGCGCGATGAGCTGCTCAAGATTGTCCGCGTCGATGCACTGGCCGTCGACGCGCAGCTGCTCGCCATCATCCTGGCCGACACGCCCGTTGACGCTTGCCTGGGCGACCTGATGAAGCTCGAGGCGACCACGGCCGATTACCTGCAGCGAAGCGTGCCCGGGTTTGATATGGAGGCCCCGCACTACTGGGCCAATAATGTTTTGGCCGACGGTGTCACCGCAGCGGACCTTACCGTGAGCGAGCCGGCCCTTATCGGGTGGCTCCACACACTCGAGGCCATCTCGCAGCTGTGCATGGCAAGCGCCCGCTACCGCGCTGCTGCCAACTACGCCCGCCGCGTCCTTAAGGCAGAAGGCTATCCCACCCGAGCTGCCGGCACCGTGTTGCTCGCTCTCGCTCGCCTGGAAGACCAGGACGGCTTTTTTGCCCTAGCCCACCAGCTCGAGGAACAGATGGGGGCAGACGCACTCGAAAACTCTCCTTGGTACCTGCTCGCCCGCACGATTCTGCTGTTCAAAACAAACAAGATGCGCCCGGCGACGCGCGCGCTGCGTGAGTTCGCTAACCGTTGCGAGGGCGGCGCGTTCTTTTTGCTGAACCCCATGTATCAGACACCGTACCTTCCCTGCCGGCCCGAACCGCACGACCCCTGGGACCTTTCGCATCAGGCAGTTTGGGAAGCCGACGGCATCATCTCGGACACCCCCGACTTTGCCCCCTGGGCCAACGCCTGCGAAGATGTATCGCAGCTTGCCCAGGAATTTGCGCGCCGTTACGGCTTTTAACGGCGCAAACGCCACGACCATGTCATTCACGTTAGGAACGGCTTCATGAACTTCCGCTCATCTCTCGCCTGTGCCTCGAGCGATATCGCCCGCTGGGGGCTGCGCTCCGTCCTTAAGCGCCAGGGCGGCGTACTCCCCGGCCGCATCGCCATGAAGATCGACCCCGAGCTGCTAAGCGACCTCGCGAGCCTGGTCGACCGCAGCGTGGTGATCACCGGCACCAACGGCAAGACCACCACCTCCAACCTCATCGCCGACGCCGTTGCTGCCAGCGGTGCTACCGTGGTGTGCAACCGTGCCGGCAACAATATGGAGCCTGGTGTGGTGGGTGCTCTGCTCGAGGCCCGCGGCGGCCTTAAGCACACCAGCAGTGGCAAGCGCGTAGGCGTTTTTGAATGCGATGAGCTCTACACTGTGCGCGTCCTGCCCAAGCTCAAGCCGACGTACTTCGTGCTGCTCAACCTGTTCCGTGACCAGCTAGATCGCTATGGCGAGATCGATCACACCCAGGAGGTCATCGCCCACGCGTTGGAGCTTTCGCCGGCAACGACGCTCATCTACAACGCCGACGACCCGCTGTGCGCCTCGATTGCCGCGCGCGTTCCCAACGCGAGTATTGCCTTTGGCATCGACGGCGCCACGGGCACCGAGTCCGACCGCATTAGCGACTCGCGCTTTTGCTCGCAGTGCAACGCCCCGTTGGAGTACGACTACGTACAGTATGGTCAACTCGGCGCCTACCATTGCCCCTCGTGCGGCTGGGCCCGCCCTGCGCTTGTCCGTCGCGTGACGGGCGTGGAACTCGGCTGCGACGGCTACGGCTTTGACCTTGTCTTTGGACCCGATACCGACGCACCCGCAACGCACATCGCCACGCGCTACAACGGTCTGTACATGGTCTATAACGTTGCCGCCGCCTTCTTTGCCACACACGAGTTGGGCGTGAACACGGCGCTTCTACAGCCTACGCTCGATGCCTATGTGCCTGCCGGCGGTCGTATGGGGCGCTGGGATATCGCCGGCCGCACCGTCGAGGCCAACCTGGCCAAGAATCCCGTAGGCTTCGATCGACAAATCCAGTCCATCAAGACGGCAGACGGCAGACTCTGCGCTTTCTTCCTCAATGACAACGACGCCGACGGCCACGATGTCTCGTGGATCTACGACGTCGACTTCGAGCGCATCGCCGATACCTCGGGGCTTGTCGCCTTTGCCGGCGGCACGCGTGCACACGATATGCAGGTGCGCCTCAAGTACGCCGGCATCGACGCCGCCATTATCTCGGACGTCGCGCAGGCAATTGGCGCCATGGCAGACGAGGCCGCCGATGACACCTTCTACGCCGTCGCCAACTACACGGCCTTCCCGCCGCTGGTCAAAGAACTCGACGGGCTCAAAGGCACCGATGCAAGTTCGGTCGCCTCCCACGCCGTAACGCGCGCCGATGGTAGCGCTGTCCCCACCGATATCGCGCCAGTCGAGCTCTCGCGCCCGCTGCGCATCGTCTACCTGTATCCCGATGCCCTCAACCTCTATGGCGACGGCGGCAACGTCATCGCCCTCGAGCGCCGCTGCGCCTGGCGCGGCATCCCCGTTCGCGTGGATGAGGTCCGCATGGGCGAGGTGCTCGATCTGCATGATGCCGATATCGTCATGATGGGCGGCGGATCCGATCGCGACCAGCTAGCCGTGGCACACGAGCTGCTCGCCCAAAAAGACAAGGTCGCAGCCTATGTTGAGGACGGCGGTTCGCTGCTCGCCATCTGCGGCAGCTATCAGCTGCTCGGCCGTTCGTACTATATGGGCGAAAATCGCATCGAGGGCCTGGGCGTCATTGCCGCCGAGACCGTACGCGGCTCCGACCGCCTGATCGGCAACGTCGCCGTCAAGACCGACCTGGCACCCGAGCCCTTTGTGGGATTCGAGAACCACGGTGGCCGCACGCTTTTGGACGCCGATGCCACGCCGCTCGGAACGTCCGTCGTCACGGGCACCGGCAACAACGGCGACGAT
>DXLV01000012.1:0-27616 GCA_019414545.1 Collinsella sp.
GGGCCAGCCCGTGGGAGGCCAGGGCGCCGCTGACCGGTGGACGGCACCGAGCCGTGCGCTTGAGCTGAAGAAGGGGGAGGCCTCGCGGCCTCCCCCTTTTTTGCGTTTTATAAAGAGCTGTAATACAAGAACTCGCCTTCTTTTAGCTTGTCTTACTGTTTGGCTGTATTTTGAGTCCTTCTTTTGTATTTGCGCGATAATAACTCCCATTGGCGTTAGGGAGGACTTGATGTTTACCGTTTTTGTCTTGGGCAATATTGCTTCGGGTAAGTCGACTGCCTGCCGCTATCTCGAATCTCATGGCGCCATGCTTATCGATCTGGACGAGCTTGCCAAATCGCTGTATGTGCCAGGCTCCGATATCGTCAATGCCCTCGCGGAAGAATTTGGCTGGGATATTTTGGATGAGGAGGGCGGCATTCGCCGCAGCATCCTCGCTTCTCGAGCTTTCGCTTCTCCTGATTCGGTCGCACGGCTCAATGACCTTGTGCACCCCGTTCTCATTGAACAGCTTTCGCTTAGGATTCTCGATCCGGTTTGTTGTACGGTTTCATCTCCCCGTTATCCCTTTGCGGTTGTCGAGGTTTCTGCTCCGACTGGTTTTGAGGATGCATTTGGCTTGGCTGATGAAATTCTGGTCATCAGCGCCCCTTTGTCAGTTCGTCGCGAGCGTGCTATTCAGCGTGGCATGGAGCCATCTGATTTCGATGCCCGTTCTGCTTGCCAGCCCGATGAGTCTGCGCTGTGCAATCTCGCTACAACGGTGATTGATAATGCCGCAGGCGATAATTCGCTCTTTGAGCAGCTTGACTCATGGCTTGCATGCCATGGGTTTATAGACACTGCGAATAAGGAGGATGCCGATGCCTAAGACACGTTTCTTTGCGTGGTATCGCCTTATACCGCTGGCTGCCGTTTTTGCCTTCGGCCTTATCTCATTCGTTTACTCGTGTGCTCCTGCGGCTTTCTTTAAGCCGCTGTATCCCATTGACTACGAGGCGTATGTAAAGCAATCTAGTATTTCGCATAATCTGGATCCGTATCTGGTGTGCGCTGTCATTAAGTCGGAATCGAATTGGGATCCCGAGGCTGAGTCGAATCAGGGTGCTCAGGGATTGATGCAGCTGATGCCCGAGACTGCCCAGGATATGATCGCCAAGGGTCTTGTCGACGGTGGGGGGTATTCGGCCGACAACCTTAACGATCCTGCTACGAATATCGAGTTTGGCTGCGCGTACCTCTCGTATCTCTTAACGTATTTCAACGGGTCGACGGATAGCGCTATTGCCGCATATAACGCCGGCATGGGCAATGTGGATGGTTGGGCGCAGCAGAGCACCTCGCTTCACAATGCGATTACCTTCCCCGAGACGCAGGCTTATCTGATTCGCGTCAATAATGCCTGGGTTCGCTATAAGACGCTCTATCCCGATCGGTTCGTATAGGACTAAGCCCACCTCCTGCGTATACTGCAGATGTATGAGTTAGGAGTATCCATGGCGGAATTTGAAGTAGAACGCGTTGGTGGTGAACTTAAGCGCTTTGGCGTTGAGGGCGCTGAGGTGCCGTTTGAAGTCGTTTCTCCCTATGAGCCTGCAGGTTCTCAGCCTAAGGCCATTGAGTCGCTTGTGCAGGGTGTGAGGGACGGAGATCGCTATCAGGTTTTGCTGGGCGTGACTGGTTCGGGCAAGACCTTCACGATGGCTAAGACTATTGAGGCCCTGGGGAAGCCGACGCTGGTCATGGCTCCCAATAAAACGCTCGCCGCTCAGCTTGCGAGCGAGCTCAAAGAGTTCTTTCCCAACAACGCTGTGGTCTACTTTGTCTCGTACTACGACTACTATCAGCCCGAGGCGTATGTGCCGCAAAGCGATACATATATCGAGAAAGACTCCTCGATTAACGAAGAGGTCGAGATGCTGCGACATCAGGCGACCGCGTCACTGCTCTCTCGACGCGATGTAATCGTCGTTGCTTCGGTGTCCTGTATCTACGGTATCGGCTCTCCCGAGGACTATGCGGGGCTGGCGCCGAATGTCGACAAGAAAGTGCCGCTCGAGCGCGATGACTTTATCCATGCACTTATCGACATTCAATATGATCGCAATGACTATGACCTAGCGCGCGGCACGTTCCGCGTGCGCGGCGATGTTGTCGACGTGTATCCGCCTTATGCCGAGCATCCGTTGCGGTTTGAGTTCTTTGGCGACGAGGTTGAGCTTATTGCCGAGATCGATGAGGTTACCGGTGAGATGCTTCGTGAGTACGAGGCCATCCCCGTATGGCCGGCATCGCACTACGTGACCGAGAAGCCGAAGGTCAAGGCGGCTCTGAAATCAATCAGTGAAGAGTGCGAGAAGCGTGTGGCCGAGCTCAAGGCGACCGACAAGTTGCTCGAGGCACAGCGTCTGCAGCAGCGCACCGACTATGATCTCGAGATGCTCGAGACCATGGGTTTTTGTAACGGTATCGAGAACTACTCGCGTCATCTGGACGGTCGAAAACCGGGCGAGCCGCCGTTTACCCTGATCGATTACTTCCCTAAGGACATGCTCTGCATCATCGATGAGAGCCATGTGACGGTGCCGCAGATTCGCGGCATGCACGAAGGTGACCGCTCGCGTAAGGTGACGCTGGTGGAACACGGTTTTCGCCTTCCTTCGGCACTCGATAACCGCCCGCTTCGTTTCGATGAGTTTGAGGCAAGGATCCCCCAGTTCATCTACGTTTCGGCCACGCCGGGCGACTACGAGCTGCGGGTGAGCCAGAACGATGTTGAGCAGATTATTCGTCCGACCGGCCTGCTCGATCCCAAGATCGATGTGCGTCCGGTTCGCGGTCAGATTGACGATCTTGAGGACGAGATTCGCGAGCGCGTTGCCCGCAAGGAGCGCGTGCTGGTGACCACGTTGACCAAGCGCATGGCCGAGGACCTGACCGACCATCTGCTTGATGCGGGCATTAAGGTCAATTACATGCATTCTGATACGGCGACAATGGACCGTGTCGAGATCCTGCGAACGCTGCGCGAGGGCAAGATCGATGTTCTCGTTGGCATCAACCTGCTTCGCGAGGGCTTGGATCTTCCCGAGGTCTCACTGGTGGCAATTCTCGATGCCGATAAGGAAGGCTTCTTGCGCAACCGCCGTTCGCTGATTCAGACGATTGGCCGCGCGGCCCGTAACGCCGATGGCGAAGTCATCATGTATGCTGACGTTGTGACCGATTCGATGAAAGAGGCCATCGAGGAGACGCAGCGCCGTCGCGAGATTCAGATGGCATATAACGAAGAGCATGGCATTGTGCCCAAGACGGTGCGCAAGGCCATCAACGACATCTCAAGTTTTATTGCCGAGGCCGAAAAAACCGTGGGTTCCAAGGGGCGCTCGAAGGGCGACTCTCTTGGCCATGGCGCATTCTATACGCCCGATGAGTCGGGCGAGGGTGGCGTGCCGGAAACGGTGGCGCCCGAGCAGACACTTGCGGAGCAGTTGGAAGAACTGCCGCATGACGAGCTTGTGCGGATCGTCGAAACCATGGAAGAGGATATGCGTAACGCTTCTGCCGCCATGGACTTTGAGGAGGCGGCGCGCCTGCGCGATGCCGTCGTTCAGATTCGGGCGATGCTCGAGGGTGCGTCTGAGGACGAGACGATTGAGCGCTTACGTTCGCAGGCCCGCAAGGGTTCCACGTTCGCATCGGGCAGAAAATGCCAGGGTGCACGGTTTAAGAAATAGCGAACAGGCCCCGAGTTCCCTGCGGAGCTCGGGGCCTGTGTCTTTTGCGCGCTGGAATTCGTGCGTTAGAGGTCTGCGATCAGGGCTTCGGCACAACGGATGCCGTCGGTGGCCGCGCTCATGATGCCGCCGGCATATCCAGCTCCCTCACCACAAGGATAGAGGCCCGGGGTCGACACGGCATGGCACGTTCGGTCTCGGGTGACAGTGACCGGTGAGCTCGAACGAGTCTCCACGCCGGTAAGAACGGCGTCGGGGCGGTCGTAGCCTCGTAGCTTTTTTCCGAGTAGGGGAAGTCCCAGGCGGAGCGACTCGACGATATGCTGCGGCAGGGCTTCGTCAATTGCCGTCCAGGTCACACCGAGCGGATAGGTGGGCTTTACCTTTCCGGGCGCCTTGCTGGCGCGTCCTGCGAGGAAATCTCCGACGAGCTGTGCCGGTGCGTTCCAGTTGGAACCGCCCAGGCGGTAGGCGGCCGCCTCGCAGGCGCGCTGGAGCTCGATGCCGGCGAGTGGGTCATCGTTGGGAAGGTCCTCTGGCGTGACGTTAACGAGCAGGGCGGCATTTGCATTGCGTCCGTCGCGGGCATTGAGACTGGCGCCGTTGACGCACAGGTGGCCCTGCTCGGAAGAGGCGGCGACAACCTGCCCGCCGGGGCACATGCAAAACGAGAACACGCTGCGGCCGTTGGGAAGATGGGCGACGAGCTTGTAAGGGGCTGCTCCGAGGGCAGGATGTCCCGCCGAGGCTCCGTATTGGACTCGGTCGATGTCGCGCTGCGGATGCTCGATGCGAACGCCCATGGCAAAGGTCTTTTGTGCGAGGGCCACGTTGTGGCCCTTAAGGAGCTCAAAAATATCGCGAGCAGAATGCCCGCAGGCGAGGATGAGGTGCTTTGTCTCGATTGGCTCGCAAGCGGCGTCTTGGGACGATTGGACATCAATACCGGTGATGGCGCCAGACGCGTCGATGCGAATGTCGACGAGCTTCGTTCGATAGCGGACGACACCTCCGAGCTGCTCGATGCGCTGGGATATAGCGGTGACGACCGTGGGAAGGATGTCGGAGCCAATGTGCGGCTTGGCATCCCACAGAATATCGCGGGGCGCGCCCGCCTCGACGAAGGTTTCGAGGATAAGGCGATGGGCGGGATTTTTGGTTCCCGTATTGAGTTTGCCGTCCGAGAAGGTTCCCGCGCCGCCCAGGCCGAACTGGATATTGCTCTCGGGGTCGAGGATGCGCTCCTTTAGAAAGAGGTCGATCGCCTGCGAGCGGCGAAATGCCGGGTCGCCGCGCTCGATGAGCAAGGGCTTAAGACCTGCTTCGGCGAGCGTAAGCGCAGCGAAAAGGCCGGCGCATCCGGCGCCGACAACGACAGGGCGTTCTTGAGGCGCGTCGGAGGCGGGGGAGGGGAATGAAGGCTCATCGTCTTCTATCGCGCGTACGCGCGAACGGTCACGCTCGGCAACGCTGTCGACCGCTTCTCGCTCGAGGTGGGGACTAGTCAGCTCAACACGAAAGCTCAGGATAAAATGGACGTCTCGTTTTTTGCGAGCGTCGATTGACTTGCGGTGGAGCTCGATGGACTTGATCTCGGAGTACTTGCAACGTAGGACGCGCTTGGCGACTCGCTTGCCAACAATGAGACAGGCATTTTCATCGCCGGCTTCATCGAGCGACGCGTTGACTTGGGTGATTTCGATCATCGAGGTCTCCTTAGAGGCAAGAAAGAGGCCGTCCGGTATCCCAGACGGCCCGAATGTGTTTTTGATTATAGACTGCGCGGCTACAAGCTGCTTGCAGCGCGAATGCCCGAGAGCCAGGCCCACGCAAGGTTAAAGCCTCCGCAATCGGCGTCGATGTCGAGCGCTTCACCGCAGACGTAAAGCGGGGCGTCGACAACGCTGCGCGCGCGTAGGCTGGGTGTTGAGATGCTCTCGACAGATATGCCACCACGCGTGACCTGCGCTGAGCGCTCCTCGGCTGTTCCCTCGACGAGCAACTTAAAGTGCTTGAGGATCGAGACCAGGTGGATGACATCGTTGGAGCCTGGATGGCACTGCTCGAACGCTGTGCAGACGACGCGGGAGAGTTGCGGGGCGAGCATGCCGTCGAGCCAACGGGGATCGCGGGGCGAAAAGCCGCCGAGCAGCTCAACGCGCCGGTTGAGCATATCGAGCAACTCGTCTTTGGAGAGGTCGGGGAAAACGTCGAGCAGGATCGTATCGCCGTGCTGGATACGACGAGAGAGGTTGAAGACAGCGACGCCCGAGATACCGAAGGTTCGAAACAGCACTTCACCGTCTTCGTGCCAGAGCTCATTATGATTGTGGGCGAGCGTCAAGCGGGCACGGACGCGCAGGCCATCCAACGTTTTGAGTGCCGCCCGATCGCCAACGACCGTTGCCGATACGGGGCAGAGGATGGGGCGCAGCGAAGTGAGGGGGAGGCGAAACGTATCGGCGATACCGGTGGGGTTGCCGCCCGTAGCGATAATTACGGCATGTGCCTGCAGGGCCTCGTTCTTGCGAGGGACATCGGCGAGCGCTTTCCGAAGCGAGCGGAGCTCCGATTTTCGGTCATCGTGCTTTTTTGCCTTGAGCGCCCGCGCTGGACGGTCTATTTGGAGTGCCCAGCCTTCGGAAGCTTTGTGCGCCGAGGCAACGTTGGCTCCGCAGATTAAGGTGATACCTAGGCGGTCGCAAACGTTGAGAAGCGCGTCGCGCACCGATTCGGCGCGAAGGGAGCGCGGGTACAGCCGGCCTTCCTCGGAGGTTGTCATGATACCCAGCGAGGAGAAGAAACCCATAAGCTCTTGTTCGGGCTGGGGGCCCATGACGGATTCGACGAATGCGGGGTGGTTATACCGCTGAGGATCAATCGATTCGTTGGAGAGGTTGCAACGGCCGTTACCGGTCGCAAGGAGCTTGAGGCCGCAGGCGACATCGCGCTCAACGATGCAGACGCTTTTGCCAGCGCGTGCGACCGTAATGGCGGCGGCGAGGCCTGAAGCCCCGCCGCCGATTACCAAGACGTCATAGAGGGCGCTCGCGTTCACTTAGGCCTCGTCGGTCTCGTCGGTCTCGTGCGGGGTAATAGCCTCGACGGCAGAGACTGCCTTGGGCAACATGCCATCGGGCAGCGCGGTCTCGACCTCGCCCTTATCGCAGGCCTCGGCGAGCGCCGGATTAATGGGAAGCTGGCCCAAGATGTCGAGGTTATAGCGCTCTGCGACCTCGGGGAGCTTGCTCTTGCCAAAGACCTCGATCTTCTTGCCGCAGTCGGGGCACTCAATATAGCTCATGTTCTCGACAATGCCCAGAATGGGGACGTTCATCTTCTCGGCCATGTTGACCGCCTTGGCGACGATCATCGAGACCAGATCCTGCGGGCTCGTGACGATGATGATGCCGTCGACCGGCAGCGACTGGAAGACGGTGAGCGCGACGTCGCCTGTTCCCGGAGGCATGTCGACCAGTAGGTAGTCGATGGGGCCCCACGAGGTCTCGCTCCAGAACTGCCTAATGGCGCCTGCGATGACCGGACCGCGCCAAAGGACGGGGTCGGTCTCGTTTTGGAGCAGCAGGTTGGAGCTCATGACCTTGACGCCGTGCTCGGAGATTTCGGGCAGCATAAGGTTGCCAAGGGCATGGACGTGGCGTCCACTCATACCGAACATCTTGGGGATAGAGGGACCGGTGATGTCGGCATCGAGGACGCCGACCTTGTGGCCGTGACGGGCAAGCTCGGTGGCGATGGCACCGGTGACAAACGACTTGCCGACACCGCCCTTGCCGGAAAGCACGGCGATGACGCGCTTGACCTCGGACAGCGTGTTCTCCTCAAATTGCGACGGCGACGTTTGTCCGCCGGCGGCCTGTGCGTGTTCGCAACCCATGTATGACTCCTTTGTATATGCTGGGGCCGGGGCCCCGCGATGTGACACGAGCGTCATTGTACCCTCGTTTGCGAGCGGGAGTCATTTGCGATGCGTTTGGGCCGAGCGTGCTTGCAATACGATGGGCCCAAGCGAATGGGCGGGCTTACTGAACTTTGCTGGCGAACTCGAGGTATTGCATGCGCTGCAGCTTGTCGATCGTCGAGGCGTAGGGGCTGTCTTCCGATTCCAAGTCGTAGCGCAGCCCGTCGGCACCGAGATAGCCGGCGACATTGATGGTGGGCACATCTGACCTTGTTGCAAGCAGGGCCTTTTGGTAATTAGTGAGCGGAGCGCCGATCTTATTAAGGGTAATGGCTGCAATCTCGTTTGCCCCGACGGTGTCGTAGACGTTGAGCTCGGTATTGCCGGCGATCTCATAGTTAGCCCAGACGAGATATGTCGACTGATAGATACGGAAGGCGTGGCTTGCCGTATCTTCCTGAGGGTACAGCTCGTCGTTGAGAGTCGTTGCGGCGCTCGGCTGATGGTCGCCAAAAAAGACAAGAACAACCGGTCTGCCGATATTGCGGAGCTCGTTGATAAAGTACTCGAGGTCCCGGTCGGATGCATTGATGCAGGTGAGATAGGTGTTGAGCGCGCTGTTGGCGCCTTCGCTGGCTCCCTCGACCCAATAGTTTGTCAGCTCTTCGGCGGGAACGGTGCCATAGTCGTAGCCGCCGTGATTTTGCATCGTGACGTCAAAGATGAACTGCGGCGCTTCGTCGGTTCTAAGCAGGTCGAGTATCTTGTCGTAGGTGGCGTAGTCGCATACGCCGGCATGGTAATAGGGCGCACCTTCGAAATCGCCGATTGAAAGAAAGTCTCCAAAGCCCAGCTGCTGATAGATTTTATCTCGATGGTAGTTGACGGGGTTTTGCGGGTGCATAGCGGTAGCGGTATACCCAAGCTCTTTAAGGTCCTTTGCCAGGCTGTTGACGCCATTCATCTGATACAGCTGATAGGGGATTTTGCCTAATCCGACAAAGGCCGTTGTCGCTCCGGTCAAAAATTCGAATTCGGAGTTCGCCGTTCCGCCACCGGCGACCGAAGCGAGCATGGTGCCGCGAACAAGTGTGTCGGGAAGCGAGTTGTAGAATGCGGGGCCGGTGTACCCGGCCGCCTGGAGCTGCTCAAAGCACGAAAGGTCGCTAAAACTCTCGTTCATGACGGCAACAATCGTCGGCTTGATTTCATTGAACTGGGCAACGGCCGCCGCGCGCTGTTCGCTCGAGCCATATGTGCTGTCGTAGACGGTGGCGAGCTCCTGCTCGATGTTCTGCGCCTCATCGGGCGTATAGTCTTCGGGCTTCTCAATGGGCAACTCGTTGACCATTTCGGTGAACGAAGTGATAAAACCCTGAGACGCATACGTGGTGATGGGCTGCCAACGGTCAAATCCAAAATCCAGCGCCTGCTCCAAGTCGATGTTGGAAAAGCCTGAGAGCCCCACAACGGTCACTAGCAGAAAAGCACAGAGGTTAGCGGCGATAGCGGGGAAGACATGGGTGGGCGTACGGAGCTTTCGCGGTCGGATGAGCGAAAGAAGCCCCAGGGAAATCTCCAGCAGGGCGAGAGAGGTTACGATTCCGGCGGTAAAGGTAAACTCGTATCCCTCGCTCACTTCCATTGCGGTGCCAAGGGCCAAGATATCGCTTGGCAGGATGGCTTCGCCTTTAAACGTTATGACGAAGTGCTCGGCAATGCCAAGGATGCAGCAGACGACGGGCACGAGAGCCATGACGCCTCCATGACGCTGTCCCAGCAAATAAAGGGAGAGCAGAACCGTCGCGAGCAGCCCGACGGAAAACCCGAATGAGTTGGCGGGAATGCGATAGAACGTTTCGTTGCAGGCAATTTCGAGTGAAACGAACGAGAGCGCTGAAACAGCGGCGATGACAAGGATGTCACGGCAAATACAGGCAACCGTTCCCGTCGCAAGGTCGGTTTGGTCGATAAGTCCCGAAACCAAGGGCTCGACAAGAAGCATGACGGCGGCAGCACCGAGCGCCGAATAAGAAAGGACCCATAGGGAGCTGCCCTCATTTACGAGCAATTGATTCGTAACCCATGCAGCTGCCACGCCGAGCGGGATGAGGAGCGTCGCGCACCAAAAGACGCGGGCAATGGGTGGCTTTTCGTTGCGTTTGATTGAAAAATACACGCGCACGACGACGGCTGCCACGATAAGGACGGCGATGAATATGGGCAGATTGGCCATGTCGCTCGAAGTGATTTCAAGGGGGATATCTTCGGTCATGGACGTTCCTCTGGTACAGCAAATAAAGTTCAGTATTAGATTACTGTAACCTTTCCACGGCATTTCGAGAAACAAAGCGCCCGATACGCAAAGCTAAAGGTCTGCGAATCTTGTATTACGAACACCTGTGCGCGTCGAGTGCGGTAAACTCATCGGCAGTATGATTCGATGCAATAGGAGGCAAGGAGCTTCCATGTCTGATTCTTCTATCGTTATTCGCGGCGCCCGTGAGCACAACCTCCGTGATATCGATGTTTCCATTCCGCGTGACCAACTCGTGGTCATTACCGGTCTTTCTGGCTCGGGCAAGAGTTCGCTGGCATTTGACACTATCTATGCCGAGGGCCAGCGTCGATACGTCGAGAGTCTTTCGAGCTATGCGCGCCAGTTCTTGGGACAGATGGACAAACCCGACTTGGATTCAATCGACGGCCTTTCGCCGGCGGTGTCGATCGACCAAAAGACGACGTCTAAAAACCCTCGCTCGACGGTTGGCACCGTAACCGAGATTTATGACTATCTGCGCCTGCTGTTCGCCCGTGTGGGCACCCCGCACTGTCCCGAATGCGGCCGTGTCATTGAGCGCCAGACGACCGACCAGGTTGCCGACAAGGTCTTGACGGCGGGGGAGGGCCGCCGCGCGTTTGTGCTGGCACCGGTGGTGCGCGGGCGAAAAGGCGAGTACACCAAACTGTTTGAGGATCTTCGCGCCGAGGGCTTTAGCCGCGTGCGTGTCGACGGTGAAGTGCGCTCGCTCGACGATCCGATCGATCTGGACAAGAAGTTCAAGCACGATATCGAGGTCGTGGTCGACCGCATCGTGATCCGTGAGAACTCTCTGGGCCGTATCGCCGAGTCTGTTGAGCAGGCGACCGCGCTGGCGCACGGCAATGTGAACGTATACTTGCTGCCCGACCGCGACGCTCCCGAGGGGACCGAAGGCGAGTTGCTGGAGTATTCGCTGGCGTTAGCGTGCCCGGAGCATGGGCACTCCATCGATGACCTGCAGCCGCGTGATTTCTCGTTCAACGCGCCCTACGGCGCGTGCCCAGAGTGCGATGGCCTGGGCTTTAAGAAGACGGTCGATGCCGAGGCCCTAATCGAAGACCCCTCGAAGTCGATCGCCGACGGGGTTTTTGGCAGCCTGTTTGGCAACTCTAACTACTATCCGCAGATTTTCGCTGCGGTCTGCAAACACTTTAAGGTGAGCGTCGATACGCCGTGGGAGGATCTGCCTCCGCGGGTGCGTCGCGCGTTTTTAGACGGCATGGGCGACCAGAAGATTTCGGTCGACTATCAAAAGCTCGATGGGCGCCGCAGCCAGTGGGACACCAAGTTCTCGGGCGTGCGCAATATCCTGTACGAGCGCTATACCGAGACGACGAATGAGAACACCAAGGCGCGCTTGGAGAAGTACATCCGCGAGGAGCCGTGCTCGAGCTGCCACGGCGCTCGTTTGCGCCCCGAGATGCTCGCCGTCACCGTGGGCGGCAAGTCCATTTACGAGGTCTGCTGCCTATCGTGTCGTGAGTCGCTCGAGTTTTTTGAGGGCCTGGAACTCACCGAGCGCCAACAGTTTATCGGCGGGCGCATCGTCAAGGAAATCCTGGAGCGCTTGCGTTTTCTGGTCGATGTCGGACTCGACTATCTGACCCTCGATCGTGCCTCGGCGACGCTTTCCGGAGGCGAGGCCCAGCGCATTCGCCTGGCAACGCAGATCGGCGCCGGCCTCATGGGTGTCCTGTACATTTTGGACGAGCCATCAATTGGCCTCCATCAGCGCGATAACGAGCGCCTGATCAAGACGCTTGAGCGCCTACGCGATATCGGCAATACCGTCATCGTCGTCGAGCATGATGAGGATACGATTCGTGCTGCCGACTATGTGATCGACATGGGCCCCGGCGCGGGCGTGAACGGCGGACACGTAGTCGCGGCGGGAACGCCTGCCGATATCATGGCGTGTCCCGAGTCGATGACGGGCGCTTATCTGACCGGCAAACGAATGATCCGGGTTCCCGATGAACGCCGCAAGCCCGGTCGCGGCTGCCTTAAGATCACGGGCGCCCGCGCCAACAACCTCAAAAACGTTACCGCCAAGATCGAGTTTGGTACGCTTACGGTCGTTACCGGCGTGTCGGGATCGGGTAAGAGCTCCCTGGTTACCGACACTATCGCACCTGCCCTTACGAATGCCATTCACCGTTCGACGCGCCCTGTGGGTCCGTATAAGAAAATCGAGGGCATCGAGTGTATCGATAAGGTTATCGATATCGACCAGTCGCCGATTGGCCGCACGCCGCGTTCCAACCCTGCTACGTACATTGGCCTGTGGGATGATCTTCGCGCGCTGTTTGCGAGTACGCCGGAGTCGAAGGCGCGCGGCTACTCGCCGGGACGTTTCTCCTTTAACGTGAGCGGCGGTCGCTGCGAAGCATGCAAGGGCGACGGACAAATTAAGATCGAGATGCACTTCCTTCCCGATATCTATGTCCCCTGTGAGGTCTGCGGCGGCAAACGCTATAACCGCGAGACGCTTGAGGTCACCTACCGTGGTAAGACCATCTCGGACGTGCTCGACATGAGCGTCACCGAGGCACTGGCCTTCTTTGGGAATATCCCGCAGATTAAGCGCAAGCTCCAGACGCTGTACGATGTAGGCTTGGGCTACGTGAGCCTGGGCCAGCCCGCCACGACGCTCTCGGGCGGCGAGGCGCAGCGTGTGAAGCTCGCCAAGGAGCTTCATCGACGCCAGACGGGCAAGACGTTCTATATTTTGGACGAGCCGACGACCGGCCTTCATTTTGAGGACGTCCGCCAGCTGCTCGATGTGCTGCAGCGCTTGGTCGATGCGGGCAACACGGTGCTGGTGATTGAACACAACCTTGATGTCATCAAGGTTGCCGACCGCCTGATCGATATGGGTCCCGAGGGCGGTAACGGCGGCGGAACCGTCGTGGTTTCGGGTACACCGGAGCAGGTTGCGGACTGTCCGCAGAGTTATACGGGCAAGTTTTTGGCGCCGTTGCTTAGGCGTGATCGGGAGCGCCAGGCTCAACTTGATGCTCAATAAATAGGCGATTCAGTTTATGGGCGCCATCGACTCCTTGTGATTCGATGGCGCTTGCTGTGTCGAAGTGACGTATGCAGCCAAATTGGACATATACTTAAATATTGCGTCCGAATGCGAGGGAAAGGATATGTCATGGCAAAGGCTGTAAAGACGCCAAAAACCAATGCGATGCGCGAGCTGGAAAGCGCCGGCATTTCCTATGTTCTACATACGTACGAAGACGATGGCGATGAGTCGGTGGGCCTGGGGGTCGCGATTTCGGAGCAGCTTGGCGAGGAGCCCGGTCAAGGATTTAAGACCTTGGTCTGCGTGACGCCGTCCAACGACTATGTCGTGTGCTGCATCCCTGTTGCCGACGAGCTCGATCTAAAGTCCGCCGCGCGTGCCGCGGGGGAGAAGTCCTTGGCCATGATGCATGTGAAGGATTTGCTTGCGGCGACTGGCTACGTTCGCGGCGGCTGCAGCCCGGTCGGTATGAAAAAACGCTACCGGACGCTCATTGATGAGACATGTGTCCTTTGGGATACCATTTTTATTTCGGGAGGCAAGCGTGGTTATCAGCTCGAGCTTGCACCCGATGATTTAATTGCATTTTGCGGGGCGACGGTTGCCGCGATTACGAGAGAGGACTGAGCGATGCCGCAGGAAGAATTGAAGCGCGGAGCTCATTTTGCAAAAGAATCTGCGTCTCAGGCACCCTCATCCGAAGCCTCTTCGTCGCGAGATGACACTGACGACATGGGCTCGTCGGACTACTCCACGGTTGGTCGTTCCGCCGGGCTTATGACCATCCTGACCATCGTGTCTCGCGTCACCGGTTTTATCCGCACGTGGGCAATGGCGGCCGCTATCGGCATGTCGCTACTCTCGTCCTCCTATCAGGTCGCCAACAACCTGCCCAATATGCTCTACGAACTCGTGATGGGCGGCATGCTCGTGACGGCGTTTTTGCCCGTGTACATGGGCGTGAGGCGTGAGCAGGGTCGCGAGGCCTCGAACGAGTACGTGGGCAACCTGCTCGGCATTCTGCTTTTGGTGCTGGGTGGCATTTCGTTGCTGGGGACCGTGTTCGCCCCGGGCTTTATTTGGACGCAATCGTTCCTTTCGGGTGACGGCGGCAGCATGGATACCGCTGCGTTCATGTTCCGTTTCTTTGCCATCCAGATTCTGTTTTATGGTTTGGGCTCGGTGTTTTCGGGGGTTCTCAACGCACACCGCGACTACTTCTGGTCGACGTTTGCCCCGGTCCTCAACAATGTGATCGTCATTGCGAGCTTTATGGGTTTTGCGCCCGTGTCCGCACAGTTTGGCGAACGTGCCGGCATCATCTTGATTGCGGCCGGTACGACCCTCGGTGTCTTTGTTCAGATGGCATGTCAGATCCCCGCGCTTGGCAAGCACGGCGTGCATCCCCATATCCATATCGACTTTAAGGACCCCGCACTGCGCCAGACGATTGCGCTCGGTATCCCGACGCTGCTCGCCACGGTGTGCATGTTTGTCTCGACTTCTATCACCAACGCTGCTGCGCTGGTGGTCCAGCCCGAGACTGGTCCTTCCGTCATCGCCTATGCGCGCCTGTGGTACACGCTGCCCTACGCGCTGATTGCCGCCTCGCTTTCGACGGCGCTCTATACCGAGCTCTCTCACGACGCACAGGAGAAGGATTACGACAGCGTCCGCACGGGCATTTCGCGTGGCGTCGCCCAGATGCTGTTCTTCCTGATTCCGTTCGCGCTGTACCTGATTGTCTTCGCGCGTCCGCTCAACATGATTTACTGTGCCGGCAAGTTCGATGAATCCGGCGTGGCGCTGGTGTCCGAGTTCCTTGTCTACCTGGCGTTCTCGCTGCCGCTCTACGGTGTGGTCGTGTTGATGCAGAAGAGCTTCTCTGCCTTGCTCGACATGAAGCCCTATAGCCGCTATTGTCTGTATTCCGCCATCGGCCAGGCCGGCTCGGTTCTGCTGTTTGGCGTTGTGCTGGGCTTCGGTATGCCGGCAATCGCGCTTTCGTATGTCGTCGACTACGTGATCTTGGTCGGCTGTTCGCTGTGGTGGCTGCGTCGCCGCCTGCGTGGTCTTCAGGTTAAATCCATCCTGCATGGCGGTTTCTTTGGCCTTTTGCTCGGTGGCCTGGGTGCTGCCGCAGGCGCCGGCGTCATGTGGGCGCTTGAACGCTTTGTCGGGGCACTTGGCGGCTCGATTCTGATTACTCTTGGCTACGTTTGCGTTGCGGGTGTCGTCTCGCTTGCTGTTACCTTTGGCCTTGCCGTCGTCCTTAAGATGCCCGAGGTCTCGGCGCTGCTTCGTCGCAAGTAGGTGCGCGTGGCCGGTCACGACAACATTCCAACGCTTGCCGAGCAGGTTTCGCGCGTTCCCACGCAGCCCGGCTGCTACCTTTGGAAAGACGCCAAGGGCGATGTCATCTACGTGGGCAAGGCGAAAAACCTGCGCGCCCGTATGCGTCAGTACGTGACGCTGCAGGACGAGCGCCAGAAGATCCCGCTGATGATGCAGCTGGTGGCGAGCTTTGACTATATCGTGGTGGAGACCGAGCACGAGGCGTTGGTGCTCGAGCGCAATTTGATTGGTCAGTACCATCCGTACTTTAACGTCGACCTCAAGGATGACAAGAGCTACCCCTTTATCGCCATTACAAAGGGCGACCTGTATCCCGCTATCAAATACACGCGTGAGCGTCATAAGCCGGGAACGCGCTATTTTGGACCTTATACCGATAGCCGCGCGGCACGTGAGACGATAGATACGCTGCGCAAGGTTATCCCCATCTGCTCCGCATCCTGTGCGGAGTGGCGTCGTTGTCGCCGTATCGTCGAGTCCCACAAGGGCGAGGAAGACATCGTCAATATGATTTGCGCGCAAAACGGGCGCCCCTGCTTTGACTACCATGTCGGGCGTGGCCCGGGTGCGTGTGTCGGCGCGATTTCCCCGGCAGACTATGCCAAGAACGTCAAGCGTGTCGAGCGCTTTTTGTCGGGCCATCGCAAGGATGTCGTCGATGAGCTGACCTCCGAGATGACGGATGCCGCTGAGGCGCTCGACTTTGAGCGCGCGGCACGCGTCAAACGTCGTTTGGAGGTCATCAGGGGTCTGGACGATCGTCAGCAAGTCGTTTTTCCCTCCAGTGTCGATATAGATGTCATCGGTTTCTATCGCGAGGAGACCATCTCCGCCGCTTGCGTCTTCGTCGTTCGCGAGGGCCGAACAGTTCGCACCTGCGAGTTCATTCTCGACAAGGGTCTTGATGTTGACGAGGAAGAGCTCCAGTCGGGCTTTCTTAAGCGCTATTACGACGAGACGGCTGATATTCCAGCTGAGGTCAACCTTTCCGTCGAGCTTGAGGATGCGGAAGCGCTGGGGGAGTGGCTTGCGGGCAAGCGTGAGCGTTCCTGCCATCTCCATAGGCCGCAGCGTGGCGAAAAGCACCGTCTGCTCGATATGGCATCCAAAAATGCGCGCCATGCCCTCATGCGCTACATGATGCGAACGGGGTACGCTGACGACCGCACCAATCAAGCGCTCCTGGAGCTCGAAAGTGCGTTGGCGCTGCCATCGCCGCCGTTGCGTATCGAGTGCTTCGATATCTCTACACTGCATGGCACCTTTACGGTCGCCTCGATGGTGGTGTTTACCAACGGGCGCGCCGACAAGAGCCAGTACCGTCGTTTTAAAATTCAGGCCGAATTGGACGAGGCAAACGACTTCGTGTCGATGTCCGAGGTTTTGGGACGACGCTATGCTCCCGAGCGCATGGCCGACGAGCGCTTTGGCTCGCGCCCCGATTTGCTCGTTGTCGATGGCGGTAAGCCGCAATTGACCGCTGCGATCAAGCAACTTGAGGCTCTTGGGCTCGATATACCAGTTTGTGGCTTGGCAAAGGCCGATGAGGAGGTTTTCGTGCCTTGGGACGAGACTCCAGTCGTGCTGCCGACCGGGTCCGCGTCGCTCTATCTAATTAAACAGGTACGCGATGAATCGCACCGTTTTGCCATCACGTTCCATCGCGAATTGCGCGATAAAGCCATGACGGTTTCGGTACTCGATGACGTTCCAGGCGTGGGACCCACCAGAAAACGTGCCCTTATGCGCCATTTTGGTTCGATGAAGCGTTTGCGCGCGGCGAGCGAGCAAGAGATCGCGGAAGTTCGAGGCGTTCCTGCCGATGTCGCCAAAGCGGTTCACGAGGCGCTCGTTGCATGGAATGCCGAGCGCGCCGAGGCGGCGGCAAAGCAATCCGAAAACTAAACACGCCTCTAAACAACTGATATACATGATTGGCTGATTTTCAATCATTTATTTCGCGGCGATTACCTGCTGATTTCGGGTTTTATTAACGCTAAAACGTTTGACTAGCCATGGTGAATAACCCTGCTATCCTGCGGGTTGACGAAGACTGATATCTCACCTCGTCGATACATACTGTCTGTCGAATCGTTTGTCAATGAATTCGGTGAACGGTAGTAAATACCGTTCAAGCGTATGTATGTATCGGTCGCCGAGCGCGGCACCCAAGTTGGGTTTGTCGGTAGGTAAGGTATATATCGTCCGCAAGTTGCGCGGGGGCAAGTCTAGGTGCTCCCGGGTAAGATTCTCTATTGATAGGAGAAGACATGGCCATCATCAACAAGGGTATGTCCAGGCGTTCGTTCCTCGGCCTCACCGGCAGCGTCGCTGCTGTCGCAGGGCTTGGTCTCACCGGCTGCGGTGGCAGCTCTAGCGACGAGGGTTCCGCTTCCGGTTCCACCGATTCCGCCAACCGTGGCGGCGGCGTGATCACCGCTGGTTCCGCTTACGCTCCGTCCAGCTTCGACCCCGCCAGCACCGGCTCCGCTGTGGGCCTGGGTGCTAACTGGCACGTCGTCGAGGGCCTCTACGGCATCGATTACCACGACTACAGCACCTTCAACGAGCTCGCCACCGACGACCCCAAGTCTGTGGACGACACCACTTTCGAGGTTACCATCCGCAAGGGCGCCAAGTTCTCCGATGGCACCGAGGTCACCGCTGACGATGTCGTTGCCTCCTACACCGCTTGCGCCGCTTCCGCTACCTATGCTCCGTTCTTCCAGCCCTTCGAGTCCATCGAGGCTAAGGACGCCAGCACCGTGACGGTCAAGACCAAGGTCCCCAACTTCTCTCTGCTCAAGGATCGTCTTGCCATCATCCGCGTTACCCCGGCCACCCAGACCGAGGAGGATCGCGCCAAGCAGCCGATCGGCTCCGGCCCCTGGATGTACGACTCTATCTCCGATACCGAGATCACCCTGGTTCCCAACCCCGAGTACAACGGTGAGTATGCTGCCGAGGATAAGAAGATCCAGTACAGCATCCTGACCGACCCCACCGCTCGCGTTACCGCTCAGCAGGAGGGCTCCACGCTCGTTATGGAGCTCGTTACCGCTGACGCCGTCGACCAGCTCGAGAGCGCCGGCTGCAAGATCGATAACGTTCAGGGTTTCGGCACCCGCTTCATCATGTTCAACGTCGCCAAGGAGCCTTGGAACAACGTCAAGGTCCGTCAGGCTGTCATGTATGCGCTCGACACCGAGAAGATGGTCAGCAACACCTTTGCCGGCCTTGCCACCGCTGCCAGCTGCTACCTGCCCAAGAGCTTCACCAATTATCATGAGGCTTCCACGGTGTACAAGACCGACGCCAAGAAGGCTAAGAAGCTCATCGAGGAGTCCGGCATCACCCCGGGTGCCATCACCCTGCGCACCACCGACAACGAGCAGATCAAGGGCATGGCCGCCCAGGTCAAGAACGACCTCGACGCTCTCGGCTTTGAGGTGACCATCCAGACCGATACCTCGCCGGCCACCTACGCTGCCATCGACGGCGGCGAGGCCTACGATATCCTCCTTGCCCCTGGCGATCCTTCCTGCTTCGGCGCCGATCCCGACCTGCTGCTCAACTGGTGGTATGGCGACAACGTCTGGATGCAGACCCGTTGCCCGTGGAAGGAGTCCGCTGAGTGGCAGAAGCTTCACGGTCTCATGGACGAGGCTCTTGCCGCCGAGGGCGACGAGCAGCAGAAGAAGTGGAACGAGTGCTTCGACATCATCGCCGACAACGCCGTTCTGTACCCCGTTGTCCACGTCAAGACCGTCTCCGCTTCCTGGGACGATCCGTCCACCGCGCCCAACGGCGAGGCTCTCGACGGCTTCAAGGGCATCGGCACGACGAGCATGTCCTTCAGGGGCGTTGCGACCGTCAAGGCCTAAGACTCGCTTGAGTCTGTATGCAGGATGTCGGCCGTTGGGACCGTATCCTCATAGTTGAAACAAAGACCCGGGCGGCAACGATGTCGCTCGGGTCTTGTAATGAGTATCCGTACTCATATACCAGTTGGTTCTACCGACAAAAGAAAGGGGAGAGAACGTGAACAACTTGCTACGTTTGATTGGAAGGCGTCTTGTGGCGCTGCCGATCATGGCATTGGGCGTCACCGTCCTGGTGTTCTTCCTTATGTCGTTCTCCAAGACCGACCCCGCCTACACGGCGTTGGGTGACGGTGCCTCGCCCGAGGCGGTTGCCGAGTACCATGAGAAGTATGGTCTGGACGACCCCTGGCCTGTGCGCTACGTGCGCTATATGGGCGATTTGATTCATGGCGACATGGGTACCTACGGCGCTGCCCGCAACTCCGTTGCCAAGCGCATCTCCACGGCCCTGCCCGTCACGATGCAGCTGACCTTCATCGGTCTTGCCATCGGTGCGGTCGTTTCGTTTTTGCTCGGCGTCATCGCGGCACTGTATCGCGACAAATGGCCGGACCAAGTGATCCGCGTCTTTTCCATCGCCGGCTTGGCAACCCCGTCGTTCTGGCTTGCCGTTCTGTTGATTCTGCTGTTCTCTTCCTACCTTAAGGTGCTCCCGGCATCGGGTGCTCTGCCTCACTTCACCACGAATCCGGTTGGCTATCTGGGACGTATGATCATGCCCGCTATCGCCTTGGCATTTCCGCTGACGGGCCAGATGACTCGTATCGTGCGTACCGCCATGGTCGAGGAGCTCGACAAGGACTATGTCCGTATGGCTCGTGGCGCCGGCGTTCCCGAGAAGGTCGTCGTCGGCATCAACGTTCTTCGCAATGCGCTGATCACCCCGGTCACCACCCTCGGTCTTAAGATCGGCTACCTCATGGGCGGCGCCGTCGTCATCGAGGTTATCTTCAACCTCCCCGGCATGGGCACTGCGATTCTGCAGGGCGTTCAGGGCAACGAGGCGAACCTGGTTCAGGGCGTCGTTATCGTCGTTGCTCTTGCCTTCATCATCATCAACATCGTGGTTGACATGCTCTACCTGCTCATCAACCCGCGCATCAGGACGGTGTAGATTATGGTAAAGATTCGAGAGAAGCAAACCGAGCAGCTCGAGAAGGCTGCCTCCAAGGGGCTCAAGCTCGGTGGCTGGAAGAAGATGACGCTGTCTTCTAAGATTGCCGCCGTCGTGCTGGTGCTGGTCGCCCTGACTGCGATTTTGGCGCCCCTTCTTGCCCCCTATAGCCCGGTCGAGATCTTTACGGCTCGCCAGGCTCCCGGCAACGGATTTATCTTCGGTACCGACGATAAGGGCCGCGACATTCTGTCGCGTATGCTCTACGGTGGTCGTTACTCGCTGATTATCGGCTTTGGTGCTACCGCCATGGCTTTGGTCTGTGGTTCCGTTGTCGGCGCTCTTGCAGCGGTTTCGCGCAAGTCTATCTCTGAGGCGATCATGCGTATCCTGGACATCATCATGTCCATCCCGGGTATCGCCCTCGCAGCCGTTTTCGTCTCCATCCTGGGCAATTCCGTGCCGTCGATCATTTTCGCCATCGGCTTTATGTACACTCCGCAGATCGCCCGTATCGTGCGCGCCAACATCGTGTCCGAGTACGGTGAGGACTATGTCCGCGCGGTCATCGTGTCCGGCGCCAAGGCTCCGTGGATTCTGATCAAGCATGTTCTGCGCAACTGCATCGCTCCGATCATGGTCTTCACCGTTACCCTGGTCGCAGACGCCATCATCTTCGAGGCCTCGCTGACCTTCATCGGCGCCGGCATCCAGGAGCCCACCGCTACCTGGGGCAACATCCTCGCCGACGCCCGCGGCGGCGTGCTCGCTGGCCGTTGGTGGCAGGCACTGTTCCCGGGCCTGGCCATTATGATCACCTGCCTGGCGCTCAACATCCTCTCCGAGGGTATTACCGACGCCATGGCCGCTGCTCCCTCCGCCGCCCTGGATCCGACCGATTCCTCCAAGCGTCGCGAGGCCGATCTGCTGGTCTCCGACCCCGTTCGTGCCTACAAGGAGCAGGCTCAGTCCCTGTCCGCCCGTCTTGGCGCACTGCGCGATGTCGAGCTCAAGCGTAACGACCGCCATGTGCCCGATGAGTCCGTTGAGCCGATCCTTTCGGTCCGCGATTTCTGCATCCAGTTTGAGCACCACGGTGATATCAACGTCGTCGACCACGTTAACTTTGACGTCCGTCCCGGCCAGACCATGGGCCTGGTAGGCGAGTCCGGCTGCGGTAAGTCCATCACCACGCTGGCCATCATGGGCCTGACCGACGATGACGAGCATCTTTCCGGCGAGGTTCTCTGGGAGGGCCGCGACCTGCTCAAGATGAGCAAGAAGGAGTGGTTCGGCCTGCGCGGTACCGATATCGCCATGGTCTATCAGGACGCCCTGTCCTCGCTCAACCCCTCCATGCTCATTTCCGCCCAGATGAAGCAGCTCACCAAGCGCGGCGGCACCCGTAGCGCCGAGGAGCTCCTGGAGCTCGTGGGCCTCGACCCCAAGCGTACGCTCGAGAGCTATCCGCATGAGCTTTCCGGTGGTCAGCGTCAGCGCGTTCTGATCGCTATGGCCCTTACCCGCGACCCCAAGCTGGTCATCTGCGACGAGCCCACGACCGCTCTGGACGTTACCGTCCAGAAGCAGGTCATCAAGCTGCTTAACGACCTTCAGGCCAAGCTCGGCTTTGCCATGATCTTCGTTTCGCACGACCTGGCACTGGTCGCCGAGGTCGCCCATAACATCACGGTTATGTACGCCGGCCAGGTTATCGAGCAGGCGCCCACCAAGGAGCTGCTCACCAACCCGATCCACGAGTACACTCGCGGTCTTCTGGGTTCCGTCCTGTCCATCGAGAGCGGTTCGGGCCGCCTGCACCAGGTGCCCGGCGCCGTTCCGAGCCCGCGCGATTTCCCCAAGGGCGATCGCTTCGCACCCCGCTCGAGTCATCCGCGCATTGGCCTGGACACCCGTCCGGTCTTCAAGCGCGTGCCCGGCACCGAGCACTTCTATTCCGAGCTCCCCGACGAGGTGCTCAAGGCAAATGGTTTGACCCCTCACGCGGAGGTGATGTAGATGAGCGAGACCGCAGTCAACGGCGTCGAGCCGATCATCTTCCTTGATGACGTCCACGTCACCTTTAGGACCCGTACCGGCTCGATTCTGCACCCCAACCTGGTTCACGCCGTCCAGGGTGTAACGATTAAGCTCATGCCCGGACAGACCATCGGCATCGTCGGCGAGTCTGGTTGCGGAAAGTCCACCACCGCCAACGTCATGTGCGGCCTGCAGGCCCCCACGAGCGGCAAGGTCTACTTTAAGGGCAAGGACGTTACCAAACGTACCGCCGAGGACCGTCGCCACATGGGTCGCGTCATCTCGGTCGTGTTCCAGAACCCGGCCACGGCGCTCAACCCCCGCATGGTCGTTCGCGAGCAACTGCTCGACCCCATGCGCGTCCACAACCTGGGTACCGAGGCCGAGCAGGAGAAGCGCGTCAAGGAGCTCTTGGAGCTCACCGGTCTGCCCTCCTCCGCCGCCGAGGTTCTTCCCGGCCAGCTTTCTGGCGGTCAGCGCCAGCGCGTGGCTATTGCGCGTGCCCTGTCGCTGAACCCCGATGCCATCATCGCCGACGAGCCCACCTCGGCGCTGGACGTTTCGGTCCGCGCGCAGATTCTAAACCTGCTGACCGACCTTAAGAAGGAGCTCGGCCTGGCCATGGTATTCATCAGCCATGACATCCAGACGGTCCGCTACATCTCCGACGACATTATCGTCATGAATGGCGGCAAGATCGTTGAGCAGGGCGAGGCCAAGCAGGTCTTCCAGCATCCTCAAGACCCCTACACCAAGATGCTGCTTGGCGCTGCGCCGTCGCTGCTGCATCCCAAGCTCGGCGAGTAACTTCGCTTTCCCTCCCGTGCGCCCGGTTCCCTTGCCGGGCGCACCTCCGTTGCGATTTCGAAAGGTTGGGTTCACGAGCCATGCCAAGTGCTCAGGAGCTACAACATCAATTTGGTGAATATCGAGGCGCTATGCCCCGTCCATCAGATTTCGATCTCTTTTGGAAGGATCGCATGGCCGAGGCTGACGCCGTCGGGCTTGACTATGCGATCGAGGTGGCATCGGTCACCGATGCCGTGACCTGCCAGCTTTTCGATCTCTGGTATACCGGCATGTGCGGCGCTCGCCTGCACGCCAAGTACCTTAAACCTGTCTCGGACGAGCCCGTGCCATTGGTACTTCAGTTCCATGGATATCCAGGTGCGAGTCGCAGCTGGTTTGAGCAGGCATCGTTTGCGGGCATGGGTATGGCGCTGATTGCTCTCGATTGCCCTGGCCAAGGAGGACCCTCCGAGGACATTGGCGGATTTGAGGGCACAACGGTCGCGGGCCATATCGTCGCCGGTATCGACGGCGACCCGGCCAACCTCTACTATGTCCGCTTGCACCAAGATATTCGCATTCTGTGCCGTATTGTTCGCGAGCTCGAGGGCATCGATCTTGCCCGTGTGTTTGTGAACGGCGCGTCGCAGGGCGGCGGTTTGGGTATAGCGACCTGTGCGCTTAACAGCGAGCTTATCAATCGCGCCGCCATCCTCTATCCCTTCCTGTCGGATTTCCGCCTGGTCTGGGATTTGGATGCCGACGACATCGCCTACGAGGGCCTGCGCTATTGGTCTCGCTGGTTTGACGAGGACTCGACTCGTATCGACGAAGCCTATGCCAAGCTGGCGTACTTCGATTCCAAGAACTTTGCCCCCATGGTCAAATGCCCCGTGCTGTTTGGCACGGGCACAGCCGATATCGTCTGCCCTCCGGCGACGCAGTTTGCAGTCTACAACAACCTGACCTGTGAAAAGCGTCATGAGTTCTTTGAAGGCTTCGGTCACGAGGAGATTCAGGATTTTGACGATCTGATCATTCCATTTTTCTGCAAGGGAGGGGAGGCTCATGTCTAAGTGCGAGAGCAATATCGATGAGCTGATTGTCCCCGAGCTTGCGGGAATTGCTGGGACGGTTTCGTCAAGGCTCTCTGATTTCCGGGATTGGCGCGGCGATGCTTCTGCGGATGTTTCCGAGTTGGAGACAGCCGCTTCGGACCTTGAGGTTTGCGGGCTGACCGTTACGGCGATTGATTTCGCCAATCCGTGCGCGCGCTACTCCGAGGTTTCCTTTGAGCTCGGCGGGTATGTCGTGCACGGCCGTTTGATTGAGCCCTCTGGTTGCGCCCGAAGATCCGAGGTTGTTCCGCTGTGTCTGATGTTCCATGACATCGACCGACCCGTGCGGGGATGGCATCACATGACGCGGTTTGCCGCCATGGGATATGCCGTGCTTGCGCTGGACGATGAGACTATTGGATCCAGCGATCTGCAGCAGGGGATTACCTCGCCTGCTTTTGTCGAGCGTGTCCGTTGGGGCTGCGCGTTGGCGAAGGTTGCGCGCAACCTTGATGGCATGGATCCCGACCGCATCTTTGCATGGGGCGAGGGCCTTGGCGGCGGTGTCGCGCTGGCGGTTTCTGCTCTGGACGAGCGGGGCCTTGCCTGCACGGCGCTTGCCAATCCGCTTCCCAGCGGTCTCGAGACGCTGTCGTCTCGGGTTCGTGGCTCGGTGCTCATGGGCACATCGCTCATGGATACCGTGAGTGATCCCAAGGGCCAGTTTGCCGTATTCAACGGTCTTGAGTGTGACCGGAGGCATATCATCTATGCCAAATACGCTCACGAGCGCATCAATGCGTTCGAAAACGAAGTCGTCGACTTCTTTAACCAAACGTTCTATTCGTGTTCTTTGGCCTAGACGGCCTGGACACCGCCAACAAGAGTGGGCGGCATAGGGCTGCCCGCCAGACAACTAAGGAGATTCTTGTGGCAACTCAGAAATTCACCGGCGTTATCCCTCCCGTCGTTGTTCCCGATACCGAAGACCACCAGCTCGACGTTGCCTCCTTTGAGCGCAGCATCAACCGCATGATCGATGCCGGCGTCGATGGCCTGTTCTTCCTGGGCTCCTCGGGCGAGGTCGTCTTCTCCACCGACGAGCGCCGTCGCCAGATTGTCGCAGAGGCCGTCCGTATCGTCGACCACCGCGTTCCCGTTCTGGTCGGCATCATCGACACCGAGACCGAGCGCATGATCGAGCACGGCAAGGTCGCTCAGGAGCTGGGCGCCGATGCGCTCGTCGCCACCTGCCCGTTCTATGCCCTGCAGGGCATGACCGAGGTCGAGGAGCACTTCCGCATCCTTCACGAGGAACTCGACCTGCCCATCTTCGCCTACGACATCCCCGTGTGCGTCCACACCAAGCTTCCCTGGAAGCTTCTTGCCAAGCTCGGCGCCGAGGGCGTCCTTGCTGGCGTCAAGGATTCCTCGGGCGATGACATCTCGTTCCGCTACCTCGTTCAGGAGAACGAAAAGAACGGCCATCCGATGAGCATCCTCACCGGTCACGAGGTTGTTGTCGACGGCGCTTACCTCGGTGGCGCCGACGGCTCTGTCCCGGGTCTCGCCAACGTTGAGCCCGAGGGCTACGTTCGTCAGTGGAAGGCCGCTCAGGCTGGTGACTGGGCTACCGTCAAGGCCGAGCAGGATCGCCTCAATGAGATTTCGCACATCTGGGATGTCACCTCGGGCGTCCAGGGCTATGCCGGTGGCGTCGGCGCCTTCAAGACCGCTATGAACCTCATGGGCATCTTCGACAGCCCGACCATGCCGCGCCCGGTGAAGGCCATGACCGGTGAGAACGTCGAGGCGATTCGCAAGGTCCTCCAGGACAACGGTCTCCTTTAAAGCTTTCCCAGGCACCCGACCTCGCCGTTCAACCGTGCGGCCATGACCCATTAGGTCAATGGCCGCACGGTTTCTCGGCGATCTCGGGCACCTGGAAAACCTTTACCGCGCTGTGACGGCTAGCCTGACGGCGCATTTCCTGTAGTTGTTTTTATCTCCTAAGGAGAGCGACATGGAGAACAAGTACGTCTGCTCTGTCGATATCGGCGGAACTAAGATCGCGACTGCCATCATGGAGTATCCGGCTGACGGCGGTGTGCCCCATCCCGTTTTTGAGGCTGAGGTTCCCACCGAGGCCCAGGAGGGTGGCGAAGCAGTCTTCCAGCGCATCGAGGCGTCTATCAAGGCAGCTCTTGAGGCAAATCCCGATGTCGAGGTCCTCGGAGTTGGCATCGGCGCTGCCGGTGTCGTCGACCCCAAGACGGGCGCCATCGCGTATGCCAATGAGATTATGCCCGGCTGGTCCGGTGTTCAGTTGGGGCCGCGTCTGCGCGAGGACCTCGGCCTTCCCGTTGCCGTTGTAGGCGACGTGCAGGCTCATGCTCTGGGCGAGGCCCACTGGGGCGTCGGCAAGGGCAAGTTCTCCGTCTTGTGTTTGGGCATCGGTACGGGCATCGGCGGCGCATATGTCGAGAACGGCCGCGTGATGCAGGGCTTCCATGGTGCTGCCGGCCATATGGGCCACATCGAGTGCTCGGCTGCCGCCGGCATTCCCTGCGCCTGCGGGCGTTCCGGCCATCTGGAGTCGGTTGCTTCCGGAACATCAATCGGGCGCATGTACGATGAGCGTTTTGGCCGCGTCGACCCCAGCCGTCCTTCGGTCGGCCGTGACGTGAACGACCTGTGCCGCGCAGGCGACGCAAAGGCGACCGAGGTCATTCATGACGCCGGCTTTGCGCTGGGCGCCAGCCTGGGCTCGCTCGCTAACATCCTGGACCCTGAGGTCATCGTGCTTTCGGGCGGCGTGATTCACCAAGGCCCCGATTGGCGTTCACAGACGTGGAAGGACTCGGTGCACGAGGGCTATGCCAGCCAGGCGCTCGACCCGCTTCAGGACACGCCGATTCTCATCGGCTCTCTGGAGGGCGACGCGCCGCTCATCGGTGCCGCCGAACACCTTCTTGCATCGTTGAAGTAAACATAACTACCAAGTGCGCCTTCTGAGGTGCCGCAGATTGACGTGAAAGAGGAGCGAAGCGTACTTCGGTACGCGAGCGACGGTTTGAACGTCAAGGTGCGGTGTCTCAGAAGGCTGTTTTGAGAAAGGTTGAGTCGAACATGACCGTTGATCCTTTGATCCAGTCCCTGAGGGGCAAGCTCGTCGTGAGCGTTCAGGCGTATATGGGCGAGCCGCTTCGTACGCCCGAGACCATGGCTCAAATGTCTCGCGCTTGCGAGCTTGGCGGCGCCGCCGCCATTCGCTGCCAGGGCCTTGCCGACATTGCCGCCATTAAGGGTCGCTGTGAGGTTCCCGTCATCGGTCTGTGGAAGGACGGGCACGAGGGCGTTTAC
>DXLV01000012.1:27626-47607 GCA_019414545.1 Collinsella sp.
CGCCGACGCTGCGTCACGCTCGTGCCTGCGTTGCTGCGGGTGCCGATATCGTGGCGATCGACGCCACCGATCGTCCGCGTCCCGATGGCAAGTCGGTCGAGGACACCTTCCGCCCGCTGCACGAGGAGGGTGTGCTCCTGATGGCGGATTGTGCCACCATCGAGGACATTCGCCGTGCGGTTGATATGGGCTTCGACCTGGTATCCACCACACTCTCTCACGGTGTCGCCGCCATCGACTGCACCATGGCCGATGGCCCCGACCTGCCGCTCCTGCGTCAGGCGACCGAGGAATTTCCCGGCCTTCCCATCATTTGCGAGGGTCGCGTGCATACGCCCGAGGAGGCTCGCGCTGCAATCGACGCCGGCGCGTGGGCCGTTGTCGTCGGCACCGCTATCACGCACCCCACGAGTATTACAAGTTGGTTCAAGGCTGCGCTTGAGGCGTAAGACGGGCCTTGTATCCGCTTGGGGCGGTATACTCAATAAAGGCAATTGATCGCGCGGGATCCGCTGGCCGGGTCCCGCGCTTATTTTAGGAGGCACACATGCAAAAGGGAGATGCCATGGATGCGGCGGAGCGCTCGGAGCGTATCCCCGATATCGTTATCATCACCGGAATGTCCGGCTCGGGCCGAACGCAAGCCATGCATGTGTTTGAGGACATGGGCTATTTTTGTATCGACAACCTGCCCCCACGCCTGATTGCCCAGCTTGCTGAGCTCGTTGGCATCAATACGGGCGTGGGCAGGCACCTTGCCGTTACCTGCGACCTGCGTAGCCAGGGCTTGTTCGATGAACTGCTCGATGCTGTTGCCGCACTGGAAGAGCGCGAGATGAGCTGCGACATTGTGTTTCTCGAGGCGTCTGACGAGGTGCTGATTCGCCGGTATAGCGAAAACCGTCGTCGCCATCCCATTGCAAAGCCGGGGGAGACCACGGCCGACGCTATTCAGCGTGAACGTCTGCAGCTGCAGGGCGTTCGCGATCGAGCCGATATGATTATCGACACGAGCCGCTTGCGCACTTCTGCCTTGCGCAACAAGCTGCGCATGGCTTTTTCCGAGCTGTCCGACCAGCAGCTTATGGATGTCCACGTGTTCTCGTTTGGCTTTAAGCATGGCATGCCCATCGAGGCGGATATCATGATCGATGTTCGCTTCTTGCCCAATCCTTTCTACGATCCCGAGATGCGCACCATGACCGGTCTCGATAAGAAGGTCTCCGATTTTGTCTTGGACCACCCCAAGACCCAGGAGTTCTGGAAGGCCTGGACTCAGCTGCTCGATACGGTCATGCCGGGTTATATCGCAGAGGGCAAGCCGCAGCTTTCCATTGCTATCGGCTGCACAGGCGGACAGCACCGTAGCGTCGCCATTGCCGAGGCCACGGCCCGCTACCTGGAGGGTGCTCAGTATCATGTGAGCATCTCCCACCGTGACCTGTCGCGTGCCAACACGAAGGCATAGGTTTACATGTCGTTTACCGCTGAGGTGCGTGACGAGCTTGCGCGCTGCGAACCAGAATGCGAATACTGCGATTTGTCGACGCTTGCTGCGCTAACGCGTGTGAGCGGCACGCTTTCGCTGGCGGGCTCGGGACGGTACCGCTTGACGGTCGCGACCGAGACGGGTGCTGTGGCGCGCACGATGATTGCGCTGACGCATCGTATCCTTAAGCTCAAGACCGAATTCACGGTTCGTAAGTCGGTCCTGCACAAGGTACGAAACTATCTCATCACCTTGCCCGATCAGCCCGATTTGGATAAGGCTCTGGTGCTGCTGGGCATTCTCGACCGTAGGGGAGGGCTCGTCGCGGGTGTGCCGCGCCACATCGTCGCCCGTCCTTGCTGCAGGCTCGCCTATATTCGCGGTGCGCTGATTGCCGGAGGCTTTGTTGCCGACCCGCGTGGCGATTTTCATTTGGAGATCGCGGTTCAGGGCGAGGAGTATGCAAAGGGACTTTGCGACCTTCTGGAGCAGATTGGAGTTCACGCCCGCGTCAATGCGCGTCGCGGCTCGTATGCCGTGTACATCAAGAGTGCCGAGGAGATTAAACGTCTGTTACAGCTGATTGGCGCCAAGCGCAGCGTTGCCGAGATTGAAGAGGCCCGCGCGGTTAAGCTGGTGAAGAACGACGTGAATCGTCGCGTGAACGCAGAGCTTGCCAACCAGACCAGAAGTGCCGGTGCCGCCCAACATCAGCTTGCGCTCATCGATGAGCTTGATCGGCGCGGTTTGCGCGAAACGCTGCCGGACGCTCTGGCAGTTTTTTGTGACTTACGCGAGCGTTACCCCGATCTCTCACTGCGAGATTTGGGGGAAATGGCCGACCCTCCTTTGTCGAAGTCGGCCTTGTATCACCGTGTTTTGCGCCTTGAAAAGCTCATTGAAGCAAGCGGGTAGTTTAACGCAATAGCTTTTATGGTGGTTTAACTGCTGTTTTATACGTTAAAGCGTTTTAACGCAAATTTGATTTTCAATTTCGAGCATTCTCGTGAAATTCAAGCCAAAAAAAAGGTATATTAGGCGAGTGGTTAGTTTGTGGGCCTCAACGGCAGGCGCTGTAGCTTGCGGGGGCCTTACGAAAGGAGACACAATGGCAGTAAAGGTTGCTATTAACGGCTTCGGTCGCATCGGTCGTCTGGCCTTCCGCCAGATGTTCGGTCATGAGGGCTCCGAGATCGTCGCTATCAACGACCTCACCTCTCCCGATATGCTCGCTTACCTGCTGAAGTACGACTCCACGCAGGGCAACTATGCTCGCGATCACGAGGTCGTCGCTGGCGAGGATTCCATCACCGTTGACGGCAAGGAGATCAAGATCTACAAGGAGGCCGACGCCAACAACCTGCCTTGGGGCGACCTCGACGTCGACGTCGTTCTCGAGTGCACCGGCTTCTACACCAGCAAGGCTAAGGCTCAGGCCCACATCAACGCTGGCGCCAAGAAGGTCGTCATCTCCGCTCCGGCCGGCAGCGATCTGCCCACCATCGTGTACAACGTCAACCATGAGACGCTGACCGCTGAGGACAACATCATCTCCGCTGCTTCCTGCACCACCAACTGCCTCGCCCCGATGGCCAAGGGCCTGAACGACTTCGCTCCCATCGTCTCCGGCATCATGACCACCATCCACGCCTTCACCGGCGACCAGATGCCGCTCGACGGCCCGCAGCGCAAGGGCAACTTCCGTCGCTCCCGCGCCTGCTCCGAGAACATCGTCCCGAACACCACGGGCGCTGCCAAGGCCATCGGCCTGGTTCTCCCCGAGCTCAACGGCAAGCTCATCGGTGCCGCCCAGCGCGTCCCGACGCCGACCGGCTCGCTGACCAACCTCTACGCCGTCGTTGACAAGAAGGTCACCGTCGACGAGGTCAACGCTGCCATGAAGGCCTACGCCGAGACCATCCCCGATACCTTCGCCTACAACGAGGACCAGATCGTCTCCCGCGACATCGTCGGCGAGACCCACGGCTCCATCTTCGACGCCACTCAGACCATGTGCTCTGATCTCGGCAACGGCCAGACCCTCGTTCAGGTCACCTCTTGGTACGACAACGAGAACTCCTACACCTCTCAGATGGTCCGCACCATCAAGTACTTCGAGAAGTTCGTTGCTTAATTTAGCTTTTAGCGAATAGCTCGTTGAGCGTCTAAAGAAGGGCGCGGCCTCATAGGGCTTACACCCTAGGGTCGCGCCCTTTTTATAGGAAATCGTCTGCCGTAATGGGAGGCAGACACGTACGAAAGGTAGAAGCAAACATGGCCTTTACCAAGAAGACCGTCCGCGACATCGATGTCGACGGCAAGCGCGTTCTCGTCCGCGTTGACTTCAACGTGCCTATCAAGGATGGCGTCGTTGGCGACACCACCCGTATCAAGGCTGCCCTGCCCACCATCAACTACCTCGTTGAGCACAACGCTCGCGTCATCCTCATGAGCCACCTCGGCCGTCCTGAGGGCACTGGCTTCCAGCCCGAGCTTTCCCTCGAGCCTGTCGCCAAGAAGCTCGCTGAGCTCTCTGGCCTTGACGTTGCTTTTGTTGCCGACACGTATGGCGAGAAGGCCGCCGAGGCTGTCGCCGCCGTCGAGCCGGGCAAGGTCCTCGTTCTCGAGAACGTCCGTTTTGACAAGCGTGAGAAGAAGAACGATCCCGAGATCGCCAAGAAGCTCGCTTCCTATGGTGACGTCTTCGTTCTCGATGCCTTCGGCACCGCACACCGCGCCCAGGGTTCCGTCGTGGGCCCCGCCGCTTACCTGCCTGCCGTCGCCGGCTTCCTGCTCGAGAAGGAGGTCGACACGCTGACCGGCATCTTCGCCGAGCCCGAGCGCCCCTTCGTCGCCATCGTCGGCGGTTCCAAGGTTTCCTCCAAGATCGGCGTTCTCGATCACCTCATCGACTCCGCTGATACCCTGATCATCGGTGGCGGCATGGCCTACACCTTCTTCCTGGCTCAGGGCCTGTCCGTCGGTCAGTCCCTCAAGGAAGAGGACTGGGTCGAGCGCGCCGGTGAGATGCTCAAGAAGGCCGAGGAGAAGGGCGTCAAGATCCTGCTCCCCATCGACAACCGCGTTGCTGATCACTTTGGCGAGGATGCTGTCCCCGAGGTTGTCGCTTCCGACGCTATCCCCGACGACCGTGAGGGTATGGACATCGGCCCCAAGACCGAGGAGCTCTACGCCGAGGCTGTCAAGGGTGCCAAGACTGTGTTCTGGAATGGCCCCATGGGCGTCTTCGAGTTCGATAACTTCGCTCACGGCACCCAGGCTATCGCCGAGGCTGTCGCCGAGGCTGATTGCACCTCGATCATCGGTGGTGGCGACTCTGTCGCAGCCGTCAACAAGTTCAACCTGGCCGACAAGATGAGCTGGATCTCTACCGGTGGTGGCGCTTCCATGGAGCTCGTCGAGGGTAAGGCCCTGCCCGGAGTGGAGGCGCTTCTCGATGCCTAATCGCACCCTTCTTATCGCTGGTAACTGGAAGATGAACAACGACGTCGCCGAGGCCGCCAAGCTCGCCGACGAGCTGGCTCAGGCTCTGCCCGAGGTTCCGGCTGGCGTCGAGGTGCTCGTCTGCCCTCCGACCATCGACATCACCACGGTTCATGACCGCATTCAGGCTGCCCCCATCGCCCTCGGTGCACAGAACGTGTACTGGGAGGCCAAGGGTGCCTTCACCGGTGAGTCTTCTTGCGACATGCTCAAGTCCGCTGGCTGCACCTACTGCATCATCGGTCACTCCGAGCGTCGTGATTACTTCCACGAGACCGACGAGGATCAGAACAAGAAGGCCAAGGCCCTCGTTGCCGCCGGTCTTGTTCCTGTCTTCTGCTGCGGCGAGTCCCTTGAGGTCCGCGAGGCCGGCACCTATGTCGAGCACGTCGTGAACCAGGTCAAGGCTGGTCTCGAGGGTCTCGAGATCACTTGCCCCAAGCAGGTCGTCGTCGCCTACGAGCCCATCTGGGCCATCGGCACCGGCAAGACCGCTACCGCCGAGGACGCTCAGGAGGTCTGCGGCGCTATCCGTGAGACCCTCAAGGAGATGTTCGGTGAGGAGCTCGCCGACGGCATCCGCGTTCTCTATGGTGGCTCTGCCAAGCCCGGCAACATCGCCGAGCTCGTCGCCAAGCCCGACGTCGACGGCGCCCTCGTGGGCGGCGCTTCGCTCAAGGCTGCCGACTTCGCCTCTATGGTCGTCAAGGCAGGCGAGTAGGACATATGGCACAGCGTCATCTTCCTGCACTCCTGATCATCATGGATGGTTGCGGCCTGGCTCCGGCCGATGGCGAGAACGCCGTCGCCGCTGCCAAGACGCCCTTCCTCGATAGCCTGTACGAGAAGTACCCCCACACCACGCTCGGCGCTTCGGGCGAGGACGTGGGTCTTCCCGATGGCCAGATGGGCAACTCCGAGGTGGGTCACCTCAACATCGGTGCCGGCCGCATCGTGTTCCAGGAGCTTTCGCGCATCAACAATGCCATCAAGGACGGCTCCATCGCCAAGAACGAGGTCTTCGTCAAGGCTATGGACGACGTCAAGGCCGAAGGCAAGACCCTGCACCTCATGGGCCTTATGAGCCCTGGCGGTGTTCATTCTCATATGAGCCACGTCGAGGCTCTGGTCAAGATGGCTGCCGAGCACGGTGTCAAGACCGTTCGCGTCCACGCCTTCATGGATGGTCGCGACGTTGACCCGCAGTCCGGTGCCGGTTACATGAGTGAGTTCTGCGCCTTCCTGGCTAAGATCTCCGAGGAGACCGGTTGCGACGCTCGCGTTGCCACCGTCTCGGGCCGTTATTGGGCCATGGACCGCGACAACCGTTGGGAGCGCATCCAGCGCGCCTACGATGTCATGGTCAACGCATCCGATGCCGATACCGACCCTGTTGCCGGTATCAAGGCCTACTACGAGAAGGATCCGCGCGGCGACGAGTTCGTCGAGCCCTTCGCTGCCCACAACGAGGGCATCCACGAGGGCGACGCGGCCATCTTCTTCAACTTCCGTCCCGACCGCGCTCGTCAGATGACTCGCGTGTTCACGGACAAGGAGTTCGACGGCTTTGAGCGCGAGCAGATCAAGCTTTCGCACTTTGTGACGATGACCGAGTACGACCCGACGTTTGACGTCGAGGTCGCCTTCCCCAAGACGTTCCCCGAGAACGTTCTGGCCGACGTTATCGCCGCCAATGGCCTGAAGCAGCTGCACACCGCCGAGACCGAGAAGTACGCCCACGTGACGTTCTTCCTCAACGGCGGCATCGAGGAGCCCAAGGAGGGCGAGGAGCGCGTGCTCGTCGCTTCTCCCAAGGTCGCTACCTACGACCTGCAACCTGAGATGAGCGCTCCCGAGGTTACCGAGAAGCTTGTCGCCGCCATCAACGAGGATCGCGCTGATTTCTACATCGTGAACTTCGCAAACTGCGACATGGTTGGTCACACCGGTGTCTTCGACGCTGCCGTTAAGGCTGTCGAGGCCGTTGACGATGCCCTGTCCAAGGTTGTCCCGGCGATTCTCGCTAAGGGCGGCTTTGCGCTGATTACCGCCGATCACGGCAACGCCGATCACATGTTTGACGTTGCTTCCGACGGTTCCAAGCATCCGTTCACGGCTCACACCACCAACCGCGTGCCGTTCATCATCGTTGATGAGAAGGCACAGCTCACCGGTATCGAGGACGGCCGTCTTTCCGATATCGCTCCGACCATGCTCACCATGGCTGGTATTGAGCCTTCCGCCGAGATGACGGGTCGCGTACTCGCCACCGAGGCCTAATAGAAAACAAATACCGTTTTCTAGTAAGGGGGTTGTCCACAACCGGACAACCCTCTTTTTTTGCGCTATTTCTACCTCGTCACCAAATGGCTGATGGGGGAGTGCTGGGGGTTGTGGTACAGTACTGGAGTTTGAATTGTTCTATTAAGGAGCTTATCTATGGGTCCGTTTCAGATTCTTCTGTTTGTCGTTTGGGCTGTCTCTGCCGTGGCGCTGACGATTCTCGTCCTGATGCACTCTGGTAAGGGCACCGGCGTTTCGGATATGATCGCTAGCTCGCTGTATAACTCCAGCTCTGCCACGGGCGTCATGGAGCAGAACCTCGATCGCCTGACGGTAATTATGGCCGTCGTTTTTGCCGTGTGTGTCGTCCTGTGCATGTTCTTCTTCCCGCAGGGTATCGTCGGCTACTAAGCACGAGCCACATAAATACTTGAAAAGGGTTCCGCAAGTGCGGGACCCTTTTTGTTTACATATTTGTAACAGAGCCAAAATATCCCCACATACTTCGCCCAACTAAAGAAATTCTCGACCGTTGACCGGAATTAGCCCCAAATCGTGCATAAAATGCGCTACTGTATTGAGAAACGTTGGTTCGTTGTGCATAACCAGCCATAGCAACGGGCGGCGTTTTGATGGTTCGGATCGGATTGTCTCGACATGTGTCCGACTGAACATTTCTTTGTCCTATCTCATAAGGAGGATGGCATGGCTGATTCTATGTTCCACCAGCCCGTTATGGGTCGTCGCGCCTTTGTCGGCGGTACCCTTGCTGCGAGCTCCATGGCTTTTCTTGCCGCATGCGGCAAGAAGGGCGGCGACGCTTCCGGTTCTGAGTCCGGTTCGAAGCTGAACTTCTACATCAACAACCCGGTCTGCATCGACCCCTACAATGTCCAGGAGGACCAGGGCACTCAGGTCGAGTACCAGCTCTTTGATGCTCTGACCTCTTATGACGCCGAGAAGGGCGAGATCGTTCCGCTGGCTTGCGAGTCCTTCGAGGCCAACGACGACGCCACCGAGTTCACCTTCAAGATCAAGAAGGCCAAGTTCCACAACGGTGACGACGTTACCTCCAAGTCCTTCAAGCTCGGTTGGGAGCGTCTGGTCAACACCAAGTCGGCTGTCGCTACCGAGTACGGCCCTTCCGAGGTCTCCTATCACCTTTCCATGGTCGAGGGCTATGACGATCTGCTTGCCGGTAACGCTACCGAGCTCAGCGGTGTTACCTGCCCCGACGATGAGACCCTCGTCGTCAAGCTGGCTTCCGCTTACGCCGACTTCCCCTTCGTCGCCTCTCACCCGGCTCTGGCCCCGGTTCCCGAGTGCGCCGAGTCCGATGTCAAGAGCTTCTACCTCGCCCCGGTCGGTAACGGCCCGTTCATGATGGACGGCAAGTGGGAGGATGGCCAGGAGATCAACGTCAAGAAGTTCGACGATTACTATGGCGACAAGGCCAAGATCGATGGCATCCACTTCCAGGTCATCAAGGACATGGAGACCGCCTACAAGGAGTTCCAGGCCGGTAACCTCGATGTCTGCGACGTTCCCGTCGCTCAGATCGACGCCGCCAAGAAGGATCGCGGCGTGTCCAAGGACGGCTACACCATGGGTGACGGCGAGCGCATGCTGCTCGGCGCCGAGCCTTCCACGTACTATCTGACCTGCAACACCACGGCCGAGCCGTTCAGCAACGCCGACCTGCGCAGGGGTATCTCCCTGGCCATCAACCGTGAGGCCATCTGCAAGACCATCTTCAAGGGTACCCGTACTCCTGCCGACGGCATTGTTCCTCCGGGCATCGATGGCTACAAGGAGGGCGCATGGGAGTTCTGCGCCTACGATGTCGACAAGGCTAACGAGTACCTCGACAAGGTTGCTCCCGCTGGCGCTAACGGGGATCGTGGCATTAGCGTGACCCTGTCCTACAACCAGGACGGCGGTCACAAGGAGATCATGGAGTCCATCATCGGTGACCTCGCCAAGGTTGGCGTTACCGCTGTCTCCGATACCCCTGAGTGGTCTGCCCTGCTCGAGCAGTATCAGAACTTTAACTATCAGTTTGGTCGTCTGGGTTGGATTGCCGACTACCCGATCATGGACAACTTCCTGTATCCGCTGTTCCACTCCGACTCCCTCGGTGGCGACAACCGCTCCGGTTACAACAACCCCGAGTTCGACGCCAAGGTCGACGAGGCTCGTACTATTGTTGACGACGAGGAGCGCGTCGCTAAGATGCAGGAGGCCGACGCAATGGTCGCTGCCGACTGCCCGGTCATCCCGATTATGTTCTACACGCACACCATCGCCGGCTCCGATCGCATTAAGCACCTCTATGTCGATCCGCAGAAGCACGCCGATCTGGGTACCGCTGAGCTCGCCTAAGAGTTTGCAGCTTCCGTGAGGGTCAAGTATTTACGTAGACCTCATGGGAAACATACAGTTCTCCCTAACCTGGGGTAAACTGGCTGATGGTAATTTTGGGATGCCGGTCTGGCGATCGGCATCCCATTTAGGTTAATCCCTAGATAGGGGAGTGGTATGGGTAAGTACATCGTTAAACGTGTGCTTCAGTTCATCCCGGTGTTTTTGGGCGTTACGCTGATTCTGTTCGCCCTCCAGAATATCGTGCCGGGAGATCCGATCAAGCTGATCGGTGGAGACAAGGCTCTGTCCCCCGAGGTGGAGCTTCAGCTTCGCGTTCGCTATCACCTGGTCCAGACGGACGATGACGGCAACGCGATCCTTGACGAGAACGGCGACCCCGTTCAAACGTCGCTCGTGGACCGTTACTTGTATTACATGAACGGCCTGCTTCATGGCGATCTGGGCAATTCGTATCAGCGCAAGCTGCCGGTTACGGAAATCTTTGCCCAGAAGTATCCGTATACGGTCAAACTTGCCGCGTGCGCCATCGTGCTCGAGGCAATTATGGGTATCGGTGCGGGTATCATTTCGGCGGTAAAGCGTTATTCCTTCTGGGATATTTTGGTAACGCTCACCACGTCGATCCTCGTTGCGGTCCCGGCCTTCTGGCTCGGTATGTTGCTGCAGCTGTTCTTTGGCGTCATCCTTAAGGACGCCACGGGCGGTGCAATCTCCATGCCGATCTCGGGTGCCGGCGGTTCCAGCTCTCAGTATCAGGATTGGATGCACTATGTGCTTCCGACCATTACGCTGGCTTCGGTTTCGACCGCTTATGCTGCGCGCATTATGCGCTCGCAGCTGCTTGACGTCATGAACCAGGATTACATCCGTACGGCAAAGGCCAAGGGTCTCTCCAATCGTGCGATCATCGTCAAGCATGCGCTTAAGAATGCACTCATCCCCGTCGTTACCTATATTGGTGTCGACTTTGGCGGCATGCTTTCGGGCGCCATCCTGACCGAGACGGTCTTCAACTGGCCCGGTATCGGCTATGAGGTCTATCGCGCCATTAGCATGCGTGACTGGCCCATCGTTATGGGCGGCGTTACGCTCATCGTTGTCGTCGTCATGGTGATCAACCTGCTCGTCGACATTAGCTATGCATTCCTCGACCCGCGCATCCGCCTTGGCGGTCCGTCGGATAAGGCCTAAGGGAGGTACGTCTCATGCAGGAAACTGATTCTCAGTCTCAGGAGCAGGCTACCGCCACCAAGGTCGCATCTGCTCCCGCCAAGTCCCGCACGCTGTGGGGCGACGCTTTTAAGCGTCTTCGTAAGAACAAGCTCGCCGTTATCGGTGTCTGCTGGATCATCATCGTCGTTGTGGTTGCCCTGACCGCAGATCTGTGGGCTAAGCCCTGGCTCGGTTCGCCGACGGCTTCCGATTCGACCACCATGGCCGAGACATCGCTACTGGCTCCGTGTGCCGAGCACCCGTTTGGCACCGATGCCCTCGGTCGCGACATTCTCGTCCGCGTTATCTACGGTGCACGCGTTTCGCTTTCTGTCGGTATCATGGCCACCGCCATCTCCACATTGATCGGCCTGGTCATGGGCGCCCTGGCCGGTTTCTACGGCGGCATTTGGGATACGATCATCATGCGCTGTGCGGACATCTTCCTGGCGTTCCCGTACGTGCTGTTCGTTGTCGCCATGATCGCCGTTATCGGCCGTGGTCTTCAGAACGTCTTTATCGCCATCGGCATTCTTGGCTGGCCTTCGATTGCGCGCGTCTTCCGCTCTGCAATCTTGACGGTCAAGGAAAACGACTATGTTGATGCAGCGCGCGCGATGGGTGCATCTGATGCTCGTATCGTCGTGCGTCACATCTTCCCGAACTCCGTCGCCTCCATCGTGGTCTACGCGACCATGAACATTGGTGGCGCCATTCTGACCGAGTCCGCTCTGTCCTTCCTCGGCATGGGCGTTATTCCGCCTACGCCTTCGTGGGGCTCCATGATTCAGGACGGTCAGCAGTATCTTCTGACCGCTCCCTGGATGATGATCATGCCCGGTCTGGCAATTCTCTCGACGGTGCTCGCCTTCACCCTGCTGGGTGACGGTCTGCGCGACGCCCTCGACGTCAAGATGAAGGACGCATAAGGATGAAGAAGAACAAGAACTATGTGGACCTGAAGGATCAGCCGGTTCCTGAGGGCCAGCATCTGCTCGAGGTCGATGACCTTAAGATGTATTTCCACACCGAGGATGGCGTTGTTCGCGCTGTCGACGGTGTCTCCTACACGCTCGATCGCGGCGAAACCCTGGGCGTCGTCGGTGAGTCCGGCTCCGGTAAGTCCGTGACCGCCATGACCATCATGGGCCTCATCTCGATGCCTCCGGGAAAGATCGAGGGCGGTGACGTTCGCTATCGCGGCCGCTCCATCCTCGAAATGACCGAGGAAGAGATGCAGCACATTCGCGGCAACGATATCGCGATGATCTTCCAGGATCCTATGACCTCCTTGAACCCGGTCTATAAGATCGGCAGGCAGGTGGGCGAGGGTCTTCGTCTGCACCGTGGCTACTCCAAGCAGGAGGCGCTCAAGCGTGCCACCGAGCTTTTGGACCTCGTGGGTATCCCCGAGCCCGAGAAGCGCGTCAATGAGTATCCGCACCAGTTCTCTGGCGGTATGCGTCAGCGAGTCATGATTGCCATGGCCCTTGCCTGCGATCCCGATATTCTGATTGCCGACGAGCCCACGACTGCCCTGGACGTTACCATCCAGGCTCAGATTATCGAGCTCATGCAGGAGATGCAGGAGAAGAACGGCAACGCCATCATCATGATTACCCATGACCTGGGTGTTGTCGCCGATATGGCCGATAAGATCATGGTTATGTACGCCGGCCGCCCCGTTGAGTTCGGTACTGCTGAGGAAATCTTCTACGAGAGCCGCCACCCCTACACCTGGGGTCTTATCCGCTCCATCCCGGAGCAGGCAATCGAAGAGAAGAAGCCGCTGACGCCGATTCACGGCAACCCGCCTTCGCTCATGAACCTGCCTGAGGGCTGCGTCTTCTCTCCTCGTTGCCCCTACGCGACGGACAAGTGCCGCAAGCAGCGCCCTGAGCGCGTTGTCACCGAGTCCGGTCACTATTCTGCGTGCCACTATTCCGGTGACCCCGAGTTCCTCAAGAACGCTCCTGAGACGTCCCGTACGCGCAAGGATTCCAAGAAGGGAGGCGAGGCGTAAATGGCAGACAATAACGAGCGCACTCCACTGCTGAAGGTCGAGCACCTCTCCAAGGAGTTTCCCGCAGAGTCCGGCATGTTCGCCAAGCGTTTTTCCAAGCGCGTCGTCTCTGCTGTAAACGACATCTCTTTTGAGATTTATCCTGGCGAGACCTTTGGTCTGGTTGGCGAGTCTGGTTGCGGTAAATCCACCACGGGCCGCACTATCATGCGTCTGACCAAGCCGACCGCCGGCAAGGTGTTCTTCCAGGGCAAAGATGTTGCCGAGATGAGCAAGCATGAGATCAAGGACATGCGTCGTGAGATGCAGTTTATCTTCCAGGATCCTTATGCTTCGCTCAACCCTCGTATGACCATCGGTGAGATTGTCTCCGAGCCCATGACCATTCATGGTGTGGGTACCAAGGAGGAGCGCATTGAGCGCGTCCGTGAGCTTCTCGACGTCGTTGGACTGAACCCCGAGCACATCAACCGCTATCCGCATGAGTTCTCGGGCGGCCAGCGTCAGCGTGTCGGTATTGCCCGCGCTTTTGCGCTGAAGCCCAAGCTGATTATCTGTGACGAGCCGGTATCCGCTCTGGATGTGTCCATTCAGGCCCAGGTTCTGAACCTGCTCAAGGAACTGCAGGACAAGTTCGGTACCGCGTATCTGTTTATCGCACACGACCTGTCCGTCGTACAGCACATCTCCGATCGCGTTGCCGTTATGTATCTGGGTAAGATGGTCGAGGTTTCGGACTGGAAGACGCTCTATAGCGAGCCTCACCATCCGTACACGCAGTCGCTGCTGTCTGCCGTGCCGGTTCCCGATCCTGATATCCAGAAGACCCGCAAGCGCATCATCCTCGCTGGCGATCCGCCGTCGCCGCTGGATCCGCCGACCGGCTGCCGTTTCCACACGCGTTGCCCGATCGCGCAGGGTATCTGCTCCGAGAAGCTCCCCGAGTTTAAGGAAGTTGCACCGGGTCACTGCTGCGCCTGTCACTTCGCGGAGCCGTTCCCGATCAAGGAATCGCACATCGACCTGTAGTTGTTTGTTCTCGTCCGGGCCCGCCCTGTTGTTACTTTTCAGAACGTCCTCGGACATGCAAGAAACCCCCGCTGCGCACTTCGTGCGGCGGGGGTTTCTTGCGTCCTGCGGAGTGTTCTGAAAAGTAACACCAGGGCGGGCCCTACGTTAACTCGGCAAGGGGAGTGCGATTCCCTGATCGCTCGCTTAATCTGATAGGGAATTGTGTGAGGCCGGAGCCTTGGCTCCGGCCTCCCCATGTAAGGGCTCGGCAAAGCAGAGCCACTAAATTTGCATCAGCCCTCAAAACATGTTTGAGAACGGTGCCTGGAGTACGTGCCCCTAGGGCAGGAATGAGGTTGCTTTCCAACGCATTCCGCAGGGGGCGGCATTATTTTGTAGCGCGAAGCGCGGATCAAAATAATGCCGCATGCCCGAGGACGCGTTGGAAAGCAACCTCATTCCTGCCCGAACAGGTCAGTCTACCTGCGCATTTACAAATTCGTAAACTTTTTTCAAAAAAGTGCTTGCGCAGTTCTCGAAACATAGGTTATTATCTTCTTCGTTGAACGCGCGGGTTCAACAAAGCGAACCGCGAATCAACAACATAGCATGTCGGAGTGGCGGAATTGGCAGACGCGCTAGCTTGAGGTGCTAGTGACCGCTTTTTGGTCATGCGGGTTCAAGTCCCGCCTCCGACACCATCGCATTTGAGAAGCCTCTTCGGAGGCTTTTTTGTTACCGATAGACGGTGAGGTTCACGATGGAAACGCTTGAGCGCAATGAGTGGGCGGACGTTGCCCAATTGGTCGAGATCACGAGCGATGCTGTCATTATCTGCGAGCTCGACGGAACCATTTTGCATGTAAATAATCGCTTGCTCGACTTGATGTGCGAGGAGCGTTCCGATGTGATCAACGGGGACGTTAAAGACCTCTTGTACTCGTCGGCTTTTGAACGCGCGACAGAGCATCGGCTTCCTTTTGAGACCAATGGAACAAAGAGCGAGTTGATGCTCAAGTTAAGTGACGGATCGTTTATTCCCGTCCTGGTTTGTGCCGGCTCGGTTACGCCGCCTCGAATCTTTGGCCGCCGTGCGCCGCGCGTTCTGGTGGCACTCCATAGCATCGAAGAACAGTATTCGCACGACCGTCAGCTCAAGCGTGCGCTTTCGGAGCTTAGAGTGGCGAATAAGCGTCTCTCGGGTACATTGTCGGTCATTATGAGCACGGTGGGCTCCGATGAGCTGCCCAGTTTGTTAGATATCGTTTTGAACCAGCTTGTAGGAACGCTCGATGCTTCGGGTGCCGCTATCTATTTTTCTGAGAGCGGCGGTTTTAAGCTTCGCGGTGTCTCCAAGGAGCTGCACGACAGCTACCTGCCCGAGTTTTTGCCGTATGGCGCTGGCATTCCGACGTATGTTCTTCGCGAGTCGCGTGCCTGTCGCTTGTCGATTCAACAGGACCTTGAGGGTGATAGGGCTGCCTCCGGTATGTTCATGGACCTGGACAATCGTTCTAAGCACCTGTTGCGCGTGCAGGATATGCCTCCGTACCGCAGCGAGATCTGTCTTCCCGTTTTTTACGGTACGCAGATCCTTGGCGTGCTGGAAGTTGGTTGGAAGCGCCCTCAGGCACCGCTCGCCTATGACGTTAATGTACTCGAGGTCATTTGCGATTACCTGTCTATCCAGCTGGTCGGCATGGCATCGAGCCTTCGCTCTCGTCGCACGGCCGAGCTTGGCCGCTCGCTCAATGTCTTACGTGATGAGTTGTTTACCTTTCTAGACGATTCCGCCGCGGCTACCCAGGCTATATCGTCCGAGATTTGCAATATGCTCAACTGTCATTTTTGCCCTGTTGAGTATGACGCCAGTCTGGGCTCCTATGTCATAGATTTTGAAGGCGGCAGTCGCGTTGCTTTGCCGGACGATCCCGAGAAACTTTTCTTTTCCACGACGGCGCCAGCGGCACGTTTGGGGGTTGGCTCTGATGGCTTTGAGGCGTCTGTTTTGGGCGGCACGAGTGCCGAGGATCTTAAACACGTCCGTATAACTCGCGTTGACGAATCGATGCCTATGGGAGGCTGGCTTAGGGCGCATGGTCTGCCTTGCCAGGGTCTCTACGTCGACACCGGCATCGAGGCGGGGCGCCCGCGCTCTGAGGGTGATGGCAAACACAGCAACGACGCGATCGTTCCTGCTTCTGTTGCGAAAGGCCCGACGACGCGCGCGCTTCTGCTTCGTGACGGTAGTCAAGAGCCGATTGATGACCTTGAATATGACTACTTGGTGCACTTGGCGCATGACTTTGAACTGATCTACGAGGGCGAATCTCAAAAGCGCGAGGAGCGCCATATCGCTCAGACCCTCCAGATTGGCATGAGAAATTCGCTTGGTGACGTTCCGGGTATCGCGACCGATTCGGTATACCTTTCGGCAACGAATTCGGCGTTGGTTGGCGGCGACTTCTATACTCTTGTCCGTCTTCCCGACGATTGCGCCGTTATGATTTTGGGCGATGTATCCGGCAAAGGAATCGAGGCGGCGTCGATGTCAGCGCTCGTCAAGACGGCGCTGACGGCCTATGCCTGGGAGGGTGCTGGGCCCGCCCGTATGGCCCGCTCGCTCAATAGCATGCTCATGGGCTTTTCGAGGGTCGAGACGTTCGTGACGGCGTTTATCGCCAAGATTGATCTTAAAGCGGGTCGCGCTACCTACTGCTCTGCGGGACATCCTCCCACTATGGTCATTAGACCGTCGTCGACGCCGCTTGGCGGCGGAGAAACCCGAGGGGGAGAAGTGGAGCTCCTTGGGTGCCAATCGGGCGTGATCGGTGCCTTTGAGAGCATGGTGTACGAGACAGGCGTGTTTACGTTCGCTCCTGGTGACATGCTATTCATGTATACCGACGGAGCAATCGAAGCACGTGATCGCTCGGGTGCTTTCTTTGGCGAGCAGCGCCTTCGTGACCTTTTGCTCTCTGTCTCGGGTGAGGGTGTATCGGGAATCTGCGGTAAGGTCTTGGGAGAGCTTGACCGCTTTACCGAGTCGGCGCTGGACGATGACATTGCGCTGGTTTCCCTTGAGTTTTTACGGGGTCGATCGTAGACCGCGATACTTGACGGGCAAAATCTGCGCAGCTGCAGATATGTATGCATCGAGCGAGCTCTTTTGGGGAACCATGGTCGTATGAATGAGTGGAATGACATAGCGGTTTTGACGCCACCGGGTGATGTCGACATCGCCTCGGTGTCCGTGCTGCGCCGACGGTTGGATAATCTGATCGACCGGGGCGTGCGTCGCGTTGTCATCAATTGCCAGGCCGTGGGCTTTATCGACTCGACGGGTTTGGCGTTTTTGCTTACACGTGCCAGAGAGCTCATGAGGCGAGAGGGCCTGCTTTCGCTCGTTAACGCCTCCGATGAGGTCATTCGCTTTTTGGAGATTGCCCGACTTGTCGACATCCTTCATGTTGCGGGTCCGGCGCGTGAGTCGATTCCCGCTATTCCGGTGGGAGAGTTGCCACGATGGAGCAAGAGCGTCGAGGTCCGACAGGGTATCGAGAATCTTCCATACTATCGACATCGCATCGCCGAACTCCTTGAATCGCTTCCGTTGCGCCGCGACGAGCGCTACGATGTCGCGTTGGCGTCGGGGGAGGCGCTGGGTAATGCCTATGACCATGCGGGCGGTATCGGGTGCGTCCTGACGGTTCAGGCCTATGGCGATCGCGTCGTGGTTGAGGTGCTTGATCGGGGTGCCGGCTATTCTATCGATGGAGCGAGCGAACCGGTCGCATCTGAGGAACGCGGCCGTGGTATCAAGCTTATGCGTATGCTTGTCGATAACGTGGAGGTTGCTCGTCGCACAGACGGCACCGGCACGCGCGTGCAGATGGTGAAGCTATTTAGCGGAGCACTGGAATCGCGTGCCTAGCCAATCGCTTTAGCGCGTTTAGCCACCAAGAACACGCGGCCGGCAACTTTTTTGAAAAAAGTACTTGCGTCTTTTGGATAACTCGCGTAAATTAATAACCCGCAAGCGGACATGGCTCAGTTGGTAGAGCACAACCTTGCCAAGGTTGGGGTCGCGGGTTCGAGCCCCGTTGTCCGCTCCATTGCATTTCCGGACCGTTTAGGCGGTCCTTTTTCGGCGAAGTGGCCAAGTGGTAAGGCAGAGGCCTGCAAAGCCTTTACCCCCGGTTCGAATCCGGGCTTCGCCTCCAGGCAACATCCGGGCGCTCCGGCGCCCGTTTTGTTTTACATATGCGGACATGGCTCAGTTGGTAGAGCACAACCTTGCCAAGGTTGGGGTCGCGGGTTCGAGCCCCGTTGTCCGCTCCAACTATCTTACGCGGTTCTAACGAACCGCGTTTTTTGTTGACGCTGCGCGAGCCCCGGGCACCCCATCTTGCCCCCTCAATCGTCGGTCGCGTACATAAAGTACGCTTCCCTCCTCTTTCGCGGCAACCTGGGGCACCCGGAGCCCGCTCGCTGTTGTGGCCGGGGGAGTGAGTCTTCCGTTCTTTTCACTAATCGATCGATTCGTCCCAGGAGGCTCGAGCCCGAGAGGGAGCGAGCGTTTTGGGGTGTGGCTGTGGCGTTGTTTGCCTCGAATGACAGCTTTGGGCGTATCATCGTGGGCATCTCGCAAAACCTCGTTGCAAGGGAGGCTCACCCCATGGCTGCAGAAAAGTCCTCTTCGCGCTCATGGATGTCCGATGCCGCGATCTATCAGATCTACCCGCGTTCGTTTAAGGATTCGACCGGTTCGGGTCTGGGCGATATCGCGGGCATTACCCAGCAGATGGACTATCTTGAGCGGCTGGGCATCGAGGCCATCTGGCTGAGCCCGTTTTACCCTTCGCCTCTTGTCGATGGCGGCTATGATGTGGCGGACTACTGCGATGTCGACCCACGTCTCGGCTCGCTTGACGACTTCGATGACATGATCGCTGCGGCTCACGCGCGCGGCATCAAGGTCATCGTCGATATCGTGCCCAACCATTCATCCAACCAGCACCCCTGGTTCAAAGCCGCTCTTGCCGCCGGCCCCGGATCGCCCGAGCGCGCCCGTTATATCTTTCGCGATGGTCGCGGCGAGCATGGCGAGCTGCCTCCCACCAATTGGAATGCCAACTTTGGCGGCCCCGCCTGGACGCGTGTTGCGGACGGTCAATGGTATCTGCACATGTTTACGCCCGAGCAGCCGGACTTTGACTGGTCATGCCCCGAGGTTCACGCGTTCTTTTGCGACGTCCTGGCGTTTTGGAGCGATCGAGGCGTCGATGGCTTTCGCATCGATGTGGCGCACGGTCTCGCCAAGGATCTCGACCGCGATGACCTCGACCGGTGGCATCTCGCCGAGGGCGATGACATGGTTGACGACGGCGCCCATCCGCTGTGGGACCGCAACGAGGTCCACGAGATCTATCGCGAGTGGCGCCGCGTGTTCGACCGCTATAATCCGCCGCGCAGCGCCGTTGCCGAGGCGTGGGTGCTGCCTGAGCGCCAGTATCTCTATGCGCGTCCCAGCGAGCTTGGCCAGACATTCAACTTTGAGTTTGCCAAGGCCACTTGGACCTATGATGACATGCACGCTGCAATCGAGGAGGGCTTGAAGGCAGCTATCGAATCCGATTCCGCCTCGACCTGGGTACTCTCCAACCACGACGTGCCACGCGTGGCGACGCGCTATGCCCTGCCGCAAATCAAGGCGACGCGCTACCACCAGATTGCGCTCGACTGGCTCTTGCGCGACGGGTCGTCTTATGACGAGGACCGTGAACTCGGCGAGCGCCGCGCGCGGGCGGCTCTTTTGCTTGAACTGGCGCTTCCGGGCTCGGCATACGTGTATCAGGGTGAGGAGCTCGGTCTTTTTGAGGTGGCTGATATCCCGTGGACTGCACTCGAAGATCCCAGTGCAACCAATACGCGCGGACCGAAGCGCGAGAAGGGGCGCGACGGCTGTCGTGTGCCCCTGCCGTGGGTAGCGGCGGACGATCCCGCGCAGGGCGGATCGTTTGGGTTTTCGCCGGCGGACGCTGATGCGGCGCCCCATCTGCCGCAGCCAGAGG
>DXLV01000013.1:0-3228 GCA_019414545.1 Collinsella sp.
GGAGGTAGCACACGGTGGCAGGATCAATGGAACCACAGCGAGTGCCCATCATCAAGCCGTCGAGCGGCGTGAGGCTCATCGTGGTGTCGCGGCACACGCCGTCCTCGATAGCAGCGAGCGAAGCACCGTTACCCAAATGGCACGAAAGCAGACGGTGGCAGCGCGAACCCAGGATCTCCTTGGCCATCATCCACTCATAGCGGTGGCTCGTGCCGTGGGCGCCGTACTTGCGCACGTGGTACTTGTCGCACACGTCCTTGGGCAGCGCGTAGGTGTAGGCAACCTCGGGCATAGTCATATGGAACGAAGTGTCGAAGACAGCCACGTTGGGCAGCTCCGGATACTTCTCGCGGCAATACTCGATTGCTGCGGCCTCGCCGTAGTTGTGCAGCGGAGCAAGCGGTGCCACCTCAAGAATCTTGGCCATAACCTCGTCGTCGACAACTGCGGAATCATCGAAGTGCCAGCCGCCCTGAACGATACGATGGCCAATGCCATCAATCGTAAAGTCGGTCTTCTCGAGCTCCTCGAGCACGCGAGCGATAGCGGAGCGATGATCGGGGAAAGGGACCTCCTCGGTCTGCTTGGCGCCACCGTTCTCGGAGTGGCCAAAGATGCCCATGTCCGAACCGATACGTTCGCAGTTGCCCTTGGCGAAAACCTCTCGGGTATCGGTATCCAAAAGCTGATATTTAAGGCTTGAGCTGCCGGCGTTGACAACAAGTACGTTCATGAGACTCCTTTGCAGTGCAATACGGTCGACGCAGACCCCTTAAGGCGGCCGCATTTTAATAAGAAGTTATCACAACTTGATAAATAGCTATCAAGCATATCGCCCAACGAGCACAAAAGAGGGGCCGAACGGCGCTCGGTCGTCCAGCCCCTCCCCTCTTGCAATTACTTGCCGTTGACGATGCGCTCGACGTCGGAAGCGATCATGAACTCCTCGTCCGTGGGGATGACGAAGATCTTGACCTTGGAATCCTTGGCAGACAGGCACCAAGCGCCGTCACCACGCAGGGCGTTGCGGGCATGATCCATCTTGACGCCCATAAAGGCCAGACGGTCGGCAACGCCGGCACGAACGGCCGGAGCGTGCTCACCGATGCCAGCGGTGAAGACCAGCGTGTCCATGCCGCACATGGAAGTAGCCATCTCGGCAGCCTTGGCGGCAATCTTGTAGACAAACATGTCGAAGGCGAGCTGAGCATCGGGGTCACCAGCGGCGGCGAGCTCCTCGACGTTGCGGCAGTCGTTGGTCTTGCCGCCGGTCACAGCCAAAAGGCCGGACTTCTTGTTCATCATCTCGTCGACCTCGTCGAAGGTGTAGCCGCCCTCGCGCTGCAGGTAGCACACGGTAGCCGGGTCGATGGAGCCGCAGCGGGTGCCCATCATGACACCGTCGAGCGGCGTCAAGCCCATGGTGGTGTCCATGCACTTGCCGTCCTCGATGGCGCACAGGGAAGCGCCGGAACCGATGTGGCACACGACGACCTTGCGGGCCTCGCCGTTGGTCATCTCGGCAACCTTCTTGGAGATGTAGCGGTAGCTGGTGCCGTGGGCGCCGTACTTACGGATGTGCAGCTTGTCGCAGACGTCCTTGGGCAAGGCGTAAGTCTTGGCGACCTCGGGCATGTTGAAGTGGAAAGCGGTGTCGTAGACCGTAACGTTGGGCAGGTCGGGATACTGCTCCAGGCAGTACTCGATAACGTTGGCCTCGGGGTTGTTGTGCAGCGGGGCGAGCGGAGCGACCTCGCGGATCTTGGCGAGGACATCCTCGTCGACGAGGGAGGAATCGCCAAAGTACCAACCACCCTGAACGATACGGTGGCCGATACCCTCAATCTTGACGCCGTTGGCCTCGAGGTCCTTCAGGACAACCTCGATGGCGACCTTGTGGTCGGGGAACTCGATGTTCTCGGTCACCTTCTTGGAGCCGTTGGCAGCATGGGTGAAGGTACCGCCGGTAAAGCAGACGCGCTCGCAGGAGCCCTTTGCGGACACCTTGTGGGACTTGGTATCGATGACCTGATACTTAAGGGTCGAAGATCCTGCGTTGACGACCAGAACGTTCATGTGTCTCCCTACTAACAGGCGGTGTGGCGCCGCCAGGTTACATACGCTTCAATAATAAACCCAAACGCCCTCGCGCTCGGGTTTATTGCGTTGATATATAAGTTATCGGTGCCCAAATACTCATGGCCTTTGACTTGTAAGACGAAATAGCGCGGGGACATACACCAGGGAAGAAATCCCGAGCGCAACAAGCAATACGACTCGAATGCCCGCAACGCTACTCAGCACAGAGTTGAGCAGATAGAAAAGAACAGCACCCACCGCCACCATCTGGCTTTGAACCGAAATCAGTGAACAGCGCATCGATGAATCGGCAGCATTTTGGAAAACTGAGTATTTGATTGGGGCAAACAACGAGTACGCAACCGTCTGCAGCACATAGAACACGGGCAGCAAATTAGCCGGAGTAAGGGGGATCAAAAACAAAGCTGTCAGGAAAAGGCGCACGATGCCGCAAATACGCGCAAAGCGGCCCTTGTCGACATGAGCAATCGCACAGGGCACAATAAGTCCCATGGAGGCCGAGGCAAGGAGCTGGACCGCAATGGTCACACCCGAAGCGACGGCATTCATTCCGCGACCCGCAAGCAGCAGTGAGAAAAAGTCTTCCAGGGCGACAAAAGCAAATGCCTGAGAACAGTCCATGATGAACGCTGAACGAAGAATGCCATTACCCGCAATAGCGGTACCGATCATCTTCGGGCTAATCCCATGTTCAGGTGTCGTCGCAGTGCCCCCTCTTCGCATTTCAGGAATGCAGACAACGACAACCAACGTCAACACCATGGCGATGATATCGACCGAAAGCCCAATGAGATACGCGCCAGCAGACGAAATGAAACCGCCCACGCAAGCGGAGATGGCATAAGAGGCATAGAAAACAAATCGCTCAACGACATTAAGTCTTACGAGCTGGTCCTGAGAGACACTGTCTATGTAAATCGCTTCTATGGATCCGCTCAGACATGCAACGGCAAAACCTTTGAGAGCGAACGCACCGATTAAAAGCAAAGGGGAACGGACGAGAAGCAGGGCGGCGTAGTATCCAAGCATCCCCACGACGCCAACGAGACCGCTTGTCTTTCGTCCAAACCTATCAGCAATATAGCCAGTGGGAACTTCGAGGATGAACTTGCTCACTTGATATGCAAT
>DXLV01000013.1:3238-14328 GCA_019414545.1 Collinsella sp.
CAATCATCATGCTAGAAATCGATACCATCGAAAGTCCGACGAACTCAAGGTAGACAGTTAGAAAATACAAAATGGTGCTGAAGTTCGACAGAAAAACGAACGTCATATAAAGCAAAACCGTACGGTTTTTCATGCTCCGCCCTCCAAGAGTCAACAATCTAAATCGGAATCTTGGAAAAGCATGAGGGCAAAGCCGTCAGTCATGTGTTACAAGGCGTCAACATTCACTTGACGACACGAGGCCAAATGGCCTCACGAAGCGAGATGACGCAATAGGTGGAGAAATACCGTCTGGTGTCGATCGGTCCAGGCATTTTGTCGATAGCAAAAGTAGATAGGCAAGGTTACATCACGCGAACCTTCAATGGAGCACTCACTCACTTCTGACCCATCCGATGCGAGAGAGGACCCAGACAAACTCAATATCAATCCCCCGGCTTGAAGAAACTCAGTCTGAGCCCTGCTTCCGTATTCAACATCACGGAAGCGAAAATTGACGAGCTGGGCTTCGGGACATTGATTGATTGCATTGAGACAGGGTGACAAATTAATGGGAACAGCGAGCCTGCCGCCCAGTAACTCACGAATGGTCATAGCGTCAACAGATTGATGAGCCGCTGGGTATGAAAGAACCTTGAGCTCCTTTTCACCCAAATATTTTGAAGAAAGGACGCTGTCCCGTGGTTCCTCAAACGAGATAGCCGCGTCCGAAATTCCAAGTATAAGTGATTCAAAGCATGTAGCCGTTGGCTGATGCCACACATCAAGGTGAATCTGAGGGTGCGAGCGTTCAAACGAGTCATACCAGTTTTCGGCAAAAAGGCGCCCCCGCCCATGAAGGCAGGGGGCGTAAAGACGGAAATGGCCGTCGGGCGAAACGCCGCCGTTCCCCGATTGAGCGTACTTTTTGAGATCGTCGACTTGTGCCAGGATCACGCGTGCACGACGCGCAAATTCTCTGCCCGCCGGAGACAAAACAGCCTCCCCCGCCGATCGGTTGAGCAAAACAATCTGATACTCAGATTCCAACTTTTTGATTGCCGACGAAACGGCCTGTGGGCTCACATGAACGGCTCGAGCCGCTTTGCGCACGCCGCCGTAGTTCGCTACCGCTTGAAGGTATTCGAGTTGAGAAAGCTGCATAGGTTACTCCAAAGGCAGCCAAGTCGACGGCCTACGCGCCCTCAGATGAGGTTCTCGCCCAGGTTCTTGCCGCCGAGGACGTGCATGTGGAAGTGCATGACGGTCTGACCGGCGTTAACGCCCTTGTTGGAGATGACGCGGAAACCGTCCTCCAAGCCCTTGGCCTTAGCGACCTCCTGGATGGCGTGAGCCATGGCGCCCATGGTCTCGGCCGGTACGTTGTCGGCGATGTCGCTGTAGTGCTTCTTAGGGATCACGAGCGTGTGGACCGGCGCCTGCGGGTTGAGGTCGTCGAAGGCGATGACCTGGTCGTCCTTATAGACAACGGTCGAGGGGATCTCGTGGTTGGCAATTTTACAGAAGATGCAATCGCACATAGCTGGTTCCTTTCTTACAGACCAAGGTAATTATATTTGGTCGAGATGCTTAGAACGAAAGGTTATCATCGGTGTTGGCGGCCTCGCCGTCGGCGAGCACGTCGTTGCCGTCGACGTCCTTAAGGAGCACCGAGACCTTCTGCTCGGCATCGGACAGGCGGGTGCGCAGGCTTTTGAGGAGCTCGACGCCGCGGGTGTAGCTCTCGAGCGACTCCTCGAGCTCCATATCGCCCGATTCCAGGCTGCGGATGATGAGCTCCAGCTCCTGCGAGGCCTGCTTGTACGTAAGCTGCTCTACCGGGGTCTTCTCTGCCATATCTGTTTCCTTTCCTAAGGGTCTATCACTGCGAAACGCGGTCTACTCGACCGTATCGACCGTTGCTGCCACGTTGCCGTCTGCCATGCGCACGCGAATGGCGTCGCCAGGCTTAAAGGTCTTGGCACTCGTAGCCACACCATCATCGCTGTACGCGATGGAATAGCCGCGAGCAAGCACTTTGAGCGGCGACAGGGCATCGAGCGACGCTGCCGCACGGCTCAGGTCGGACGCTGGCTTGCTGAGCATCGTGCGCCCTTGATGCTCTAGGCGGGAACTCGCAAGCGTGAGCGCATGGCGCTTACCATCGAGCCCCGAGGTGCTTGTAATCAGACGCTCGGGCAAGCGCTCAAAGTTGGAGCGGAATGTCCCGACCGAGCGTACTATGGCGCCCGACAGGCGATCGGCAGTCAGCGCAAGCTCCGATTCGCGACGGTCGACCATAAATGTGGGGTCGTTGAGGCACGGGCGACACGCAGCCGCATCGAGCGCATCGCCCAAGCGAGCCGTATAGGTATCCCAGGCACGGCGACCGCGCTGATCGAGCATCTCCAGGTCGACCTGGGCCGACCCAATCATCGATGCCATCGCGGCACCCAGACGCTGATGGCGCGCCTCGAGCACATCGGCCAACTCCGTCATAGCCGGCGCCACCGATTCTGCCGCCGCCGTGGGCGTGGAGGCGCGACGGTCGCTCACCATATCGCAGATCGAGGTATCGGGCTCATGACCAATGCCGGTCACCACGGGCACAGGACAAGCCGCCACCGCGCGGGCAAGTTCCTCGTCATTAAAGGTCATGAGGTCCTCAAAGGAGCCGCCGCCGCGCACCAGCAAAATACAGTCGGGCGCCGGCGTAATGGAAGCGGCGCGGCGCAAGCCCTCAATGAGCTCGGCCGGCGCACCCTCGCCTTGAACCTTGGCGCCCACACAGACGAGCTCGACAAGCGGGTTGCGACGACGCAATGTGCGCTTGACGTCGTCGATTACGGCACCCGAAAGCGAGGTGACGACCGCCACGCGGGAGCAGAACACCGGGATGCGGCGCTTGCGCGCTTCGTCCATCAGGCCCTCGCGGCGTAGCTTTTCGGCCAGTTGCGCCACTTGTTGACGCAGCAGACCCTCCCCCGCCAGCGAGAACGAGCGGGCAACGAAGCTCATGCGACCCGTAGGCTTGTAGAGATTGAAGCTGCCCTTAAAGCTTACCTGCATGCCGTCGCGCAAGTCGAAGGTGCGCTTAAGGTAGGCGCCCTTCCAGATGATGCAGTCGACGGCGGCCGAGTCGTCTTTAATCTGGAAGTAGCAGTGGCCGCTTCGGGCGTTGGGACCACGGAAACCCGTGACCTCGCCCAGGACACTCAGCTGCGGAATGGCATCGAGCGCACCGGCGGCGATCTCTACCGCCTGGCTCACGCTGAGCTCCTTACGCTCCTGCTCGTCCGAACCGTCGAACTCGGCGGAAACGGCATTGCCGGTTAGATTCCAGCCTGCCACGCAGCCTCCTTTCGTCATCGTGCACAAGGGCTCCGGCCCTGCGCAAATTCAAGTCCAACACATAGTACAGCGCCGCGAGGACACGAATCCCCGCGGCGCCTGCCTGTCCCATTTGTTATCGGTTGGAGTTTCTGTTGTAGCGAGCCATAAGATAGAGCAGCTGAATAATCGAGGTGAGCGCAGCGGCAACATAGGTAAGCGCGGCGGCCGTCAGCACCTTCTTGGCACCGTTGACCTGCTTGGAACTCATGCCCGACTGCTCGATATACGCCACGGCGCGGCGACTGGCGTCAATCTCGACCGGCAGCGTAACGAGCTGGAACAGCACGCTAAACGAGAAGAAGATCAGCGCGAGGGTCGTGAGTCCCGCGATGTTCATAAACAGGCCCAAGAGCAACACGATGGTCCAGGTGTTCTGGGTAAAGTTGACGACCGGCACGAGGGCGGTACGTACCTTCATCATGGCATAGCCGCTTTGACGCTGGGCGGCATGGCCCGCCTCGTGGCAGGCGACGGCAACGCTTGCGACCGAACCGCCCGAACGATTGGCATCCGACAGATACAGGTTGTTGTCCTGCGGGTTGTAATGGTCGGTGAGCTCGCCAGCGACACCCTTGATACCCACGGCGTTGCAACCGTTGGCGTCGAGCATGCGGCGAGCGACCGTGGCACCCGTGTCGCCGTCCGAGCGAACCTTGGACCACGTCTTGTACGTCGAGTTGATATAGTTCTGTGCGGCAAGGCCAAGCACCGTGCAGACAAGAACAACCAGCAGGTACAGCGGGTCGATGCCAAAGCCGTATCCATAGTAATAGGGCATGCGAATTCCTCCGAATCGAGTTACACGTTGGAGGCATTCTACCCACTCGCCCAGCAGGCAAGTCAGCATCGATGTTTAGGCATTGTCAGCGAAAACGGCCGAGAGCGAGCAAGGTGACGTGAAAGAAAAGCGACGCGTACTTTGGTACGCGAGCGACGATTGAACGTCAGATTGCCGCTCTCGGCCGTTTGCAGCGTCGAGCTGTTACGCGGTTTGGTAAAACCGCGTAACTATATACCTATAACAACTCAATCTTTCCGTCCTTCACGGTGAGCCCCATATTGCCGGAAAGCAGATCGTCCAGGCGCGAACCCACAAGCTCAAAACGCCAGCCTTCGCGCAGGGGGCTTTGCTCAGGATGCTCGATGTAATCGGCCAGGTCATCGCGCGAGGCAATGACCGAGGTCGCCACCCCCGAGCGCTCGGCAACCAAGCGAATAAGCGCATACATCAGGTCCGTCACGCTCTCAAGCTCCGGCGAAATCTGGCGATGCCCGCGCACCATGAGCGGCAGGCGATCGTGCGGGCAGCTCGCACCGCGCTTGATGGCCATGAGCGCGCCGTCCACGTCGCGCTCCCCCAACTGGTCGGTACCGCGAATGCTACGGAACTCCTCAACGCGCACGGGATTGCGCTTAACGAGCGCCAGCAGCGTATCGTCGGACATGACCCACTTGCGCGGGATGTTGCGGCGCTCGGCGCGGTCCTCGCGCCAGGCGGCGAGCTCGCGCGCGATGCCCAACTGGTGACGGCTGCACGAATTGATGCGTTTGACCTTACGGAACGCCTCGTGGCGATCGGCGCGATAGTGCGACTCGTCAGCCAGCGGGCGCAGCTCGTCGAGCACCCAGTCCACGCGGCCCAGCTCGCGCAGGCGGCTCATCATCTCGGTATAGGCGACGATCAGGTACTTGACGTCATCGATCGCGTACTCGATCTGTTTGTCGGTCAGCGGGCGACGCGACCAGTCGGTCAGCGACTCGGTCTTGGGCAGCGAGACGCCGCAAAACGTCTGCACGAGCGCGCCGTAGGAAATCTGCTGGCGTTCGCCCAAAAAGGCGGCGGCCACCTGCGTGTCAAAAATCGGACGCGGCAGCTCGCCCACGGTATGGAGCATAACCTCCATATCCTGCGAGCAGGCGTGGAAGACTTTGGTCACGCTCTCGTCGGCCATAAGCTCGGCCAGCGGCGATAGGTCGTCGATTACCAGGGGATCGACCGCTACGCTCTCGGCAGGAGTGGCAATCTGAACCAAACACAGACGCGGATGGAACGTGCGCTCGCGCAAAAACTCGGTATCGACGGCGATCGCGTCGAACTCGCGGGCGCGCTGGCAAAAGTCGACCAGAGCCTGATGTGTGGAAATGTACATATCAACCCATCGAATAAGGTTAGGCCCGAAAAACACGGGTAGGATATCGGCATTGCTCTACAACTATACTCGGTTAGTCACAGAACGGGAACGTAAGTATGCGCTGCCTTATCATCCACAACCCGGCATCGGGCCCCAGCTCAGATGAAATCTACGCATTCACGCACGCCCTTGCACAGGGCGGCGACGAGGTCGTGATGCGCTTTATCGGCGATGGCATGGAGCCCGAGGACGCGGTAGCGGACGTTCGCGAGTTCGATCGCGTGGTCGTTTCGGGCGGCGACGGCACCGTCTCCAACGTGCTCGACCAGATGCGCGGGTGCGGTGTCCCCACGCTCGTCTTCCCCTCCGGCACGGCCTGCCTGTTCTTTAACAACATCGGCAATGCCCCTGAGGCGGCGGCACTCGCCAAGGCTTGCCGCGACGGCCGCACGGTCAAAGTGGACATGGGTGAGCTCTTTTGGCTCGACGAGAACGGCAACGAGAAGCGCCACGGCTTTATCATCATCGCCGGCTCGGGCTTCGACGCCGAGATCATGATGAAGGCCGCTCCCACCAAAAACGACATTGGCGAGATCGCCTACTTCCTCTCCGCGCTCGCCACGCCCAACCCCACGGTGGCGCACTTTACCATTGAGCACGACGGCATTGTCGAGGAGCTCGACGGCATCTGCTGCATGGCAGGCAATACCTCGGTCATCCAAAACGACATCAACCTGTTCCCCAACTGCCGCATGGACGACGGCATGGTCGACATCGTCGTTATTGAGCCCGTGCGCACGATGCAGCTGCTCCCCACGGTAATTACCGCCGCGCTCGACCCCGCTGGCAAAGTGCTCGGCCGTCCGCAGTTTAAGATCATCCAGACCAAGGAAGCCAAGATCACCTGCACGCCATCGCTGGGCATGCAGTTCGATGGAGAGATCATCTCCAGCAACTCCGGCGTCTTTGGCGCTCGCGCGCTGCCGCAATGTCTCGACCTCATCGTCGACGAATTTTCACCGCTCGGAAAATAGGAGGACCCCATGAACGACAATCCCCTGATTGGCTTTATCGTCATCGTCTTGGCCATGCTCGTTGGTTACGCTATCAATGTGATCCACCGTCGAAAGAAGTAAATCCACATTGGTATGATATTCATCCAGTTATCGACTCTCCCGTTGTTTATGCAAATCCTAAACAGCGGGAGAGTTTTCTTTTTGAGCATTGTCTGGCGCTTTATTCAGCTGCAGTAAATGCAGGGTGCCTTTATTTAACTAAAGCAATAAAATGAGTATTATTATCCGCTCATCGTATATTTCTTCACGCTCATCGAGTAAAAGCTGTTGTCGAATGAATACTCTTTACACTTCCTTTAGGCTAGTAGATGTATTTATTAGCTGAAATCCTGCACGGTTCCGCGGGGTTTCAACGGTTGGGAGGGATTATGAGGTTTACTCATCCTGTCAACACGCTCAAAAAGCTCGGCTGCGGCCTTGCGTTTGGAGCAGCGGCCATCATGGCCATGCCGACTTCGGCACTCGCCTGCACCCAGATCTACATGGGCAGCAAGCTCACGGCAGACGGCAACACGTACTACGGCCGTTCCGAGGACTTCGGTCCGCGCTATGTCAAGCACTTTGGCATTGAGCCCGCACACAAGGACGGCAACGAGTACACCTCGGTCGAATCCGGTTTTGAGTACAAGTCCAAGGGCGCAACCTACCGCTACACCTTCGTTCGCGACAACCCCTCGCAGTGGGAAGATCGCTACGACGCATATTCCGAGGCCGGCATCAACGAGAAGGGCGTCTCCTGCTCTGCCACGTTGAGCACCTCCTATAACGAGAAGGCCGAAGAGGCCGACCCCATCACCGAGAAGACTGGCATTGGCGAGTACAGCTATGCCAGCGTCATCCTGGGCGAGAGCGCCACGGCCCGCGAGGGCGTCGAGCTCATCGGCAGCCTGATCGACGAGCAGGGCGTCTGCTCCAACGACCAGATCATCATCGCCGACAGCACCGAGACTTGGCTGTTCGCCGCGCTTTCCGGCCATCAGTGGATCGCTATGAAGCTCGCCGATGACATCGCCTCGCTCAACCCCAACATCGGCAACCTCACCTATAACGTCGACCTCGATGACACCGAGAACTGTCTCCATTCCGAGGGCATTGAGTCCATGCCTAAGGAGAAGGGCTTTGCCGAGTACACCGACGGCAAGTTCGACATCGCCAGGACCTACGGCGAGGAGATCGGCGAGGCCGGTATGCACCAGTGGTCGCGCTATATCCAGGGTCGCGATTACTTCATGGCCCCGCTGGCTGAAGGCACCGACTACGAGATCGTTAAGGACGAGCGCGAAGATGCTCGCGCCACGACCGGCGCCCTGGTCCACGAGATGCAGCCGCTGTTCTTCCAGCCCGGCAAGTCCGACTGGAACACCTTTGAGATGATCCGCAGCTTTGCTACTCGTGGCGAGAATGTCGCCGGCCTCAACGCCAACACCGACGGCGCCTATGCCATTGGCTCCAACCGCAACACCGAGATTCACACCTTCCAGATCCGTCAGGGCATGGACCCCGAGATCGCGACCATTCAGTGGGAGATGCTCTCCAACGCCGAATTCTCCGTCGCCATCCCCTTCTACTCCGCACTGCTCACCGAGGTCAGCCCCTACTTCAGCGATCAGGATGTCTCCTTCGATCACTGCGAAGAGGAAGACGTCGTGAACAACGAGGAGCCCAAGAACTCCATCAACTACGTCCTCATGGACATCAACACACTCGCCTATGAGAACCGCGACCACTGCGCCACCGGCGTCCGCGCCTATCTCGACGCCCTGCAGAAGGAACTCATCGAGCAGAACCTAACCGTCGACGATGCCATGCAGGCCACTGAGGGCACCGAGGCCCGCACCGCCCTGGCAAACAAGGCCGGCAAGGCTGCCACCAAGAACACCTATGTTAAGTGCAAGGCTATGCTCGAGGAGATGCGTGACTACCTCAAGGAGGAGGATTTCTCCGAGGAATTCGTCCCGAGTGACTACGATGCCGACAACGACTGCCTGGTCGAGTCCATCACCTACGCCGACGAGGCCCTCTCCGATGAGGATGTAGCCGAGCCCGAGGTCAAAGAGGAAGAGGCCCCCGAGGAGAAGTCTGAGGGCAACAACATGGCTGCCATGGCCGTTGGCGCCGTCGTCATCATCGGTGTCTGCGCCTACGTGTTCTATCGTCGCAAGAAGGCCTAAGGCCCTCATGTCCTAGCTGAGCGGGCAAGGCAGCGATGGCAGCCTCGCCCGCTCAGCCCGCTCTTTTGACCGGCGGGAAACCCGCCTGAAATCTTTTTAAAAAAGATTTCCCCGCACACACTTCGCTGTGCTATAGTGCAGCGAAACAGCAACTAGGTGCGACCGCGCCACGGCATCACGAAAGGAGCCACCAACATGAAGAACACGATGAACTCTCTCAACAACTGGTGGTGGCGTGATGCGAATACGATCGGTCGACAGTGAGTCCCTCACGCCTGTTTTTGAGCTCTAGGTGATTGGAAGGCCTCCGGTTTCGACCGGGGGCCTTTTTCTATCTCGAGCCCGATCGCATTCGCATCACGCGCCTCCGCTTTTCTCTTGCACTCCCATTCCGAAAGGATTTTCACCATGTCTCAGAACACCGCCGCCCAGCCCCGCACCGTCCAGACCGCCGACCGCGGCAAACTCGATGTCCGCGCCCTCGTCCTGCTCGCCATCCTGCTCGCCGCCGGCTTCATCCTCAACTTCACCGTCGGCAAGGCAATCTCGGGCATCTCGGGCGGCATGATCAGCCCCGAGTTCATCATCTCGGCCTTCTGCCTCACCATCCTGGTCGTTCGCCCCAACATCGGTCAGGCGCTCGTCATTGGCCTCATCTCGGCTGCCGTGATCCAGATCACCACCACCTCGCCGTTCGTCGATTTTGCCGCCGAGGGCATCGCCGCCATGCTCATGGCCGTCATCGTCAATGCCGCCGGCAAGAACGGTCAGGTCAAGCCCGCCATCGCCATCGTCGCAACCTTCCTGACCACCTTTGTCTCCGGCGTCATCTTCATGGTCATCAAGATGGCCATGCTCGGCGTGGTGGGCGAGCTCGCCGCCGCCATGCTGCCCGTCGTCGCCATGACCGCCGTCTTTAACGCCATTCTGGTCGGCGCCCTCTACTTGCCCATCCAGAAGGCCCTGAAGCTCAACTAACCCGTTCGGCTTTATGAGCCACCCCATCTTGGCGTTCATTCGTCGCTCGCGTGCCCAAGTACGCTTCGCTCCTCTTTCGCGCCAACCTGGGGCCCCTCGTAAAGCCGTCTCCGCACTCCACCAACAAAGACTGTCCCAAACGACTAGCTTTTGGGGACGTTCTTAAACGACTAGTCATGTAAGAACGTCCCCAATGACTATGAAAGGTATCCATGGAAACGATCATCAACGTCGACGATGTCTCGTTCTCCTATGGCACGCAGACCGAGCAGGCGCTTAGCCACATCTCGCTCAGCGTGAACAAGGGAGATTTCATCGGCATCATCGGGCCCTCGGGCGCCGGCAAGTCCACGCTTTCCGCCTGCCTGTCGGGCGCCGTGCCCCACCACTACACCGGCACGTTCTTTGGGTCCGTCATGGTTGACGGCCACGACACCTGCGAGGTCTCGCTCACCGACGTATCGCAGATCGTCGGCAGCGTGCTGCAAGACATCGACACGCAGATGGTCGCCTCCGTGGTTGAGGATGAGATGCTCTTTGGCCTCGAGAACTTTGGCGTGCCGCACGACCAGATTGAGCAGCGCGTCACCGAAACCCTCGAGACCGTCGGCATCAGCGACCTGCGCGACCGCGAGATCGCCACCCTCTCGGGCGGACAGAAGCAAAAGGTAGCCATCGCTGCCATCCTCGCCATGCGTCCGCGCGTCTTGGTTCTCGACGAGCCCGCCGCGGCACTCGACCCCGCCAGCTCCACGTTGGTCTTCGAGACGCTACGTGAGGCAAACCGCACGCTTGGAATCACCATCGTCGTCGTTGAGCAAAAGGTAGCCCTGCTTTCGGAGTACTGCAATAGAGTGTTGGTGCTCAACCAGGGCGAAATCGCGCTGCAGGGCGAGCCGCACGAGGTTTTCGCGTATACCGATGAGCTGCGCACAATCGGCGTCGACTGCCCGCGCGTCACGCGTATCTTCAATAGCCTCGAGGCCGATGGCCTGGTAAGCGGCACCCCCTGCCTGAATGTCGAGGAGGCCGAGCAACTGATCGCGGGGATCGCGGATCCCGACCGTGCGACAAACGGCACCCAGGCACCCGCCGGCTCACCGCACGCACCGTCGTTGCGCCCGCACGCCAAGGACGCCGAGCCCGTGCTCACCTTCGATCATGTTGAGTTTGCCTATCCCAATGGCGGCGCCGCCGTACACGACCTCAACCTGACCCTCTATCCCGGCGAGCTCGTGGGCATCGTCGGCCAGAACGGTGCCGGCAAGACCACGCTCACCAAGCTGCTCACAGGCCTGCTTAAGCCCGCCTCAGGCAGCGTGCGCGTCACGGGACTGGATACCGCAGCCGTTCCCACGAGC